>JAWRJC010000133.1:0-5031 GCA_040307715.1 Clostridiales bacterium
CCGGCACTGACGGCAGGTATGGTCATCTCCGGTGCGTACGTAGGCGACAAATTCTCGCCGCTGTCCGACACCACCAACCTCGCGGCAGGCGTATCCAACACAGGGCTTTTCGATCACGTCCGCGCGATGGTTTCGACCACAGGTCCGACGCTTCTGATCGCACTCGTCCTCTATACGATTTTCGGACTCAGGGCGAATGCCGCAGGGTACGACAACTCCAAGGCGATTGAGATCATCAATGCCATCGGGGAATCGTTCAATATGAATGCGCTCGTATTCATCCCGCTGATCGTGATCATTGTGGTCTGCGTGGTGAAGATGCCGGCCCTTCCGGGTATCCTGCTCGCGGTGGCTGTGGCGATCGTCACATCGATCATCTTCCAGGCAGAGGCTGTATGGGCGGACGGTGTCACATTCGGCGCCATCTGTGATCTGCTCCACTACGGACTCAGCAGTGTCGAAACAGCCAGCGCTGATGTAAACGACATCCTCGGCAAGGCGGGCGGCATGGAAGGCACGCTGTGGACGATCAACCTCGTCATCCTTGCTGTCGGCTACGGCGGCGCGCTCGAAGGCGCTGGTATCGTAGACCGACTCTTCAGCGGCATCAAGGACAAGCTCCACAAACCCGGACAGCTCATTACCGCTACGATGCTGACCGGCATCTTCTGCGATGCAGCGATGGGTGACCAGTTCCTCGGCATCTCGGTTCCCGCTCCGCTGTATGCAGATAAGTTCGATGAGATGGGGCTTGCCCGCAACATGATGTCCAGAACGCTCGAGGACGCCGGCACACTCTGGTCGCCGATGTTCCCGTGGACGGCATGCGGCGCATGGCAGAGCGCAGCGCTCGGAATGAATCCGTTCATGTATTTCCCGTATGCGTTCGTCAACCTGCTCAACCCGTTCTACGCTGCCATCACTTGCTGGCTCGGACGGAATATCTTCTGGGCTGACGGTTCGTACACCAACCTCTTCAAGAAAACCAAAGCAGGCGACCCGGCTGAAGCACCGGAGGCAGAACACGAACTGGCGGTCAAAAACCTGGAAGCGCTCCGCGCTGCAGGGAAAGCGCCGCAGATCGACGCATAGTATACGCGATCAACGCATCGTATTCGCAGGTTGACGTGTAGTATCCGCATTTCCTTTGACGCTGCCGCTTAAGTCTCTTGGCGGCAGCGTTATTACTTAGAGGAGACCCATTCATGGACCGGAAAGCCCCGTGGGATGATCTCACATCACCGGTATATGTGGCTGTCAATACAAAGCAGCGTAAGACGTTTACCATCGTTTACGCATGGGTTTGCGTGGGCGTGCTGATCGCCGGAGGGATCTTCAGCAGGTTCCATGTGGTGTGCTTTTTGCTTGCCGTTTTACTGGCACTGGCGATCCTGCTGAAAAAGCAGGACGCTGTAACGGAGCGTGGACTGGAAAGCTGTACAGATCTGCGCCTCTACGCGAGCAATGATATCTGGACCTGGGAGGACATAGAATACCTCACCTATGAGAACAACCAGGCAGCTCCTGATGTGACATTGCTCTTCTTTACGAAAGGCGTGCGCACGCGCAGGGCGTTCTTCAAAAACGCCGATGCCGAACAGATCAAACGCATGGCGAAGGCCAGAAAGATCACGGTGTACGACGGCAATGAATACCGCGCGGAGGCCCGCGCCTACAATGCGAGCCAGAAACGCAAAAAGAAGAAAAAGAAATGAAACTGGAAGTGATCAGAGCGAACCCTGCAGGTAATATCACGCTCATTGTAAAAACGCCGGTCGGCAGGGAAGACCGGGCGCCGCTTGCGGCAAAACTCCTTGCCATGCAGGAATTCGCAGCCGAACAGATCGGCTATGCCTGCCCGGCAGGGGAAGGTTTTGACGGCCATATGGAGATGGCGGGCGGGGAATTCTGCGGCAATGCATCCCGTGCGTACGGATTCCTGATCGCGCAGGAGAAGGGACTCAGCGGGAAAGTGCACCTGACCCTTGATGTCAGCGGGACCGATCTGCCTGTTGATGTAGACGTTGATATGGATGCGGGCACAGCGAGAGCATCGATGCCGCTCCCGCTGTTTGTAAAGCCCGCAAAAGCAGCGGGCAAAGAAGGCGTGCTCGTGCATCTTGGCGGTATCGCGCATTTTGTCGTGAAGGACACCGCGCCGTCAGAAGCATTCTTCACCGCCGCGGAAGCGGAGATCTTCGAAGAGATGGGAGCGCTTGATGCCTACGGGGTCATGTTCCTTAACAGTGGAACTAGTGTCCTCACCCCGCTGGTCAAAGTGCCCGCGGCGAATTCTCTTTACTGGGAAGGAAGCTGTGGCAGCGGCAGTCTTGCGGCGATCATAGCCGACACGGAAGATAAACCTGACGGCGACTATGCGATCGACCTCATGCAGCCGGCCGGTACGGTCCGGGCGGAAGTCACGCGGGAAGGCGGTAAGGTGACTGCGGCCTACATCGGGGGAAGTGTCGCGCTCGAACCGCCGGTCCTGGCAGAGGTATAAGGAAACCCGGGAGAGATGGGCGGAACCTATCTGTCTTAGGAGGTGTTAAACATGTGGATCGTTTTTGGAATGATCGCGATCCTGTCAGCGATCCTGAATATCGCGTGGGCCGCTAAAGGAAGGGAACCAAAATGGTTTCGTTTTGTCAGTCTCTCGTCTACTGCTTTGACGTTGTGCGCGTTTTACGGCATCCATGCAAAATGGGTCATAAATGAAGACTGGACCGCTTTGCTGGATGTGGTTCCTGCCATGACAAGGATCCTCTGGGTATTGACTGTACTGTCGGTCATCATCAATGGTGCCACTCTGTTCTGGAAGACAGACCGCTGATATCCGGTTTGCCGCTCAATAAATTGAATATGATCTCCACATAGCCGGCGGCTGGCGAGGCCGCCGGCTATATTTGATTCACATGGAATTATAGATTCGATTCCAATATTACTGGATAACTTTAAGAAGGTCAGGTATAATATAGGTAGTTGATTGTATTCAACAAGTAATACTATGCGGAGTGCTATTAGAGCCTTGTGGCAGGGAAGGAGATGACGAGACAGTAGTTAAGCGCTGTATCAACAATTATTAATGGAGGCAAAAGAAATGTATAAAAGGTTTAAGAAAGCGTTAGCATTAGCCATGGTAATAACGGTCGTTTCTTGTTACTCCGTTTGTTCTGTGGCAGCGACGGATTCGAGCGAAGAATTTCAAATCAGTGCATCCGAAGAGGTCGTTCTTGATGCGCAGGAAGAACAGCAGGAAGTTTATGAAGGATTCGTAAACGGGGCGGACTATGATCCTGCACTCGAAGACACAGAAGCTGCTTTAGAGTATAAAAAGATACTGGACAGCGGTTCGGATCAGCAGGGTGCCTTTGAAAAACCGGATCCTTTTACTGTAAGCGCACCGTTTATGCAGGAGGATACGGAGATACCGGTCGCAACAGTCAGTGCGGCTGCAAATGGCCTTAGCGTCAAAAACCTGTGGGCATCCCAACACTCTGTAGGCAAAGTCAAGTTCAAGTGGAGCAAGAAAGACGGCGTCTCAGTCAGTGGCTGGAATCTTAAATATAGAACACGTAAAATCGGCGGCAACAACAGCTGGTCCGGATGGACGACCAAGTCTTACGGTGCCGGAACCATGGAAGCCTGGATCTCTGTCAAAACGGATTTTGTAATCGAGATCCATGCACAGGCAAAGGGCGACACTACCTGGTCTTCCGGTATTATCACATGTCCTGCCGGCGGTAGATATCAGGCGATGAAAGCTACGCATGTCATAGACGTCAGCACAGGAAAGAGGCTTTCTGAGAGGAAAGAGGGAGACAGCGCAATCTATCATACGGACATCGTTATGGTGGTCGGCGACCAGATCCGCGTCAAACCGGATTATGATTATCCTGTTTCTAATTACACAAGCAGGCCGCGCCTGTATCCGCAGCACATGCTGTATGACATTGGCGATAAATCAATGATCACGATATACAAGCCCGATGGGTCGAAATACACGGGCGGCATCATTGACGGGGTTGCTACGATAACTGCTACAAAGCCGGGGACTACGACCATCGTGTTCAGGTCGCCGAACGGCAGAACGATGATCGCTGACGTCGAAGTGATCTCAAATCTGGAATATCTGTATTACATGATCGATGAATATGGATATGTAAATGGTAATGGAGATAAAACTATCCATAGTGAATTAAACGAGCAAGCTGATGCTTACTTTGTGAGCCATTCTGATTCTATTGAATTATGGTTCATACGTGACAACGGTTCAACACAGTCCTATGCGAGGATGTTCCTGCCATTTTCCGAACCATCCATTGTGGATGCAACGGTAGCAGTGGGGTCGCTGGAATACGACACTCATGTCAAGCCGGCAACTTATACAAAGCAGACAGTGCTGACGTTCTATAATAGCAGTGGGAATGCAACAGGCACAGTAGGGGAACTCTTTAATGCAACATATAGATTGGCTATGGCCGGATGGGATCTCGGGCTGGTATTGGAGTTCGGTATAACTATAAATGACCTGGGATTTATTAACTACTGATCAGGAAGAACGGCAGGACGGGACCGGCGGTTCCTGTAACATAAAATAACCGCCATCACGGTCGCTTGCGGCATAGGGTTCCATGGTATACTTTGCATGGAACCCTATTTTATTTGCATTCTTGTTAGGATGCGGGGATGACAGAGCAGGCGTCATATATACCATCCTTCAAGTCCAACCTCTTCGATACGGACGGCCGTATGATCCTCGAGTGCGTCTACGACGGGGAGACCTTTTATAGTGAGCTCCGCAGGCTGGAGGGGCTTTCAAAGACAATTGAGAATAATGGCGAACAATATACAAATAACGTATTGTATGACGAGGCATCGTATCCAGCTCGCCGGCAAGGCTGCGTTATACGCGATCTCAGAACTGAACGTCACAAGGTGATATGATTTTCAGTACGAAAAAACGGCGGTATTACCCGTCGTTTTGTTTTGGTGGGGTATAGGGGGAGCGAAGCCATATCCCTGTTAAAA
>JAWRJC010000134.1:0-9254 GCA_040307715.1 Clostridiales bacterium
GGCCTCATGCCGAACCCGAAGTCCGGTACCGTCACCATGGATGTCGCGAAGGCGCTGGCAGACATCAAAGCTGGTAAAGTTGAGTATCGTCTCGACAAGACCAACATTATCCACGCGGCGATCGGTAAGGTCTCCTTCGGCGCTGAAAAGCTGGAAGAGAACTTCAATGCACTGATGGACGCCATCGTCAAGGCGAAGCCCGCAGCAGCAAAAGGGCAGTACCTGAAGAGCGTTTCCGTTTCCACCACCATGGGCCCCGGCATCAAGGTGAACGCTGCCAAACTCGGCAACTAAGAAACGGCATCGTATAAAAACGAATATTCACCGTAGACAGCGGGTGCGAGGAATCGCTTAATATCCCGCCGAGGTACAAGATAAAAATTGTTCCCGTCTGTCTACCGGCTCGTATGAGAGACGGGAATTTTTATGGCGTACCCCCCACAGAAGATGATAAGCAAAGATCATCGGAAAGGAGAAACTAAGACTATGTCAGAGACAAGAGCAGCATACGCAGCGAAGCAGGCCATCATCGATGAGATCAAAGGCAAGCTCGAGAATGCTCAGTCGGCAGTCGTTATCGACTACATTGGCATCACTGTTGACGAAGCCAACAAAATGAGAAACAAACTGAGAGCCGCCGAAGTAGACTACACCGTCTACAAGAACACCCTCGTCAAGAGAGCGATCGAAGGCACGAAGTTTGCGGATCTGGCGCAGATTCTGGAAGGCCCCAGTGCAGTCGCGATCAGCACGACCGATGCTACCGCACCGGCCAGAGTCCTGGACGAAGTGATGACCGAACTGAAGAAGATGGCTTTCAAGGGCGGTGTCGTCGAAGATACCTACTATGATGCGGAAGGCATGAAGCAGATCGCGAAGATCCCGGGCAGAGAGACCCTTATCGCGAAGTTCATGGGCAGCATCCAGTCTCCGGTCAGCAAGGCGGTCCGTACATTCCAGGCGATCGCAGACGCAAAGGCCGAAGGCAAAGAGATGCCCGCAAAAGAAGAAGCGCCGGCTGAAGAGGCCCCCGCTGAAGCATAAGCCGGAACCATTCGTTCCGCACACGTTGAAGAAAGTAATATCTTGATTCAAAGAGGAGAATAATAAAATGACAAAGGTTGAAATCATTGAAGCGATCAAAAACATGACCGTTATGGAACTCAACGAACTGGTTGAGGCTTGTGAAGAAGAATTCGGTGTCAGCGCTGCTGCTCCGGTTGCTGTCGTCGGCGCTGCCGGTGCTGCTGCTGAGGAAGAAGAGCAGACTGAATTCACCGTCGTTCTGGCGGAAGTCGGCCCCGAGAAGATCAAGGTCATCAAGGCTGTCAGAGAGATCACCGGCCTGGGCCTGAAGGAAGCGAAAGCTGTCGTCGACGGTGCTCCCTCCAACGTCAAGGAAGAAGTCGAGAAGGCGGAAGCCGAAGCTATCAAGGCGCAGCTGGAAGAAGTCGGCGCGAAAGTCGAACTCAAATAGTTCCATCGCAACGAATCACGGAGCGGCCCGTATCCAAAACGGATGCGGGCCGTTTTTATTGAATGATTTATCAGGGGGACGGGTATGGCACCGGCGGGGACACGCTCTCGGTAATGCCCGCCCCTCAGTGACATCGTTCCTGAAAAACGGCGAAGCATCGGTGGTAAGTGATTCTGCGAATACTCCGCATTCGCGCGAGTGGCCGGGCAGAATTCTGCTATCCGAAAAACAAAACGGGAAAAACGCAGAAAACCCTTGCGATTCCAACAGTTATACAGTACAATAATACGGCAACTGAAAAAAATATCGCAAAAAAACGCCAAATCCGTTGACGATTTGACGTTCTTTTGATAACATAATAGACTGCCATGCAATGCAGTTATTTTATTGAATATAAGGAGTGATGATCATGCCTAAAGCCGTACAATTAGGTAGGAAAGAGCGTCAGACTTTCTCTAAGATCAATGAAGTCGCCGAGATGCCCAACCTGATCCAGATCCAGACCAAGTCCTACAAATGGTTCCTGGAAGAGGGTCTGGCGGAGGTCTTCGAGGACATTTCCCCGATCCAGGACTACGCCGGCAACCTCGTTCTCGAGTTCATTGATTACAATCTGAGCGATCCTCCAAAGTACGATCAGGAAACGTGCAAAGAGAGAGATGCTACCTATGCGGCTCCGCTGAAGGTCAAGGTCCGTTTGATCACCAACGAGACCGGGGAAGTCAAGGAACAGGAAGTGTTCATGGGCGATTTCCCGATCATGACGGAGCGCGGTACATTTATCTATAACGGCGCGGAGCGTGTTGTCGTGACCCAGCTGGTCCGTTCTCCCGGACCGTACTACGACCGTGAAGTCGACAAGACCGGCCGCAGTCTTTTCATGACTACAGTCATCCCGAACCGTGGTGCCTGGCTGGAGTATGAGACGGATGCCGGGGAAACCCTGTCCGTCCGTGTCGACCGCACCAGAAAACAGCCGATCACGACCTTCCTGCGCGCGATGCATATCTTTATCGCCGCCGAGCAGGAACGTTTCGGCAACCATCCGGAAGGGCTGTCCCTGAATTCGGATGCGGATCTTCTGCGCGTGTTCGGGCAGGATCCGAGACTGATCAAGTCGATCGAGAAAGACCCGGTCGACAACTATGAAGACGGTCTTCGCGATGTCTACAGAAGACTGCGCCCGGGTGAACCGCCGACAGTGGAGAGCGCCCGCTCCCTGCTGGGATCGCTGTTCTTCGACCCCAAGCGCTACGACATCGCCAAGGTCGGCAGATATAAGTATAATAAGAAGCTTTGCCTTTCCGCCAGACTGGAAGGCGCTGTTGCAGCGGAAGACGTTGCGGATCCGAACACCGGAGAGATCCTCGTCAGCGCCGGTGAGACCATCAGCCTGGAAAAGGGCAGAGAGATCGAGAACGCCGGTGTCTGGTCCGTCGTCGTATACGGAATGGACAGCACGGAAGAGACCACCAAGGTCATCGGCAACCACTTTGTCGACCTCGACCATTACGTCTCCTTCGACACGTCCGATCTGCGCGTTCCGAAGAAAGTATACTATCCGGTGCTCATGAACATCCTGGAAGAGTACCAGGAAGAGGAAGATATCAAGCAGGCGCTGGTCGCCCGCAAGAACGATCTGTCGCCGAAGCACATCACGCTGGACGACATCATCGCGAGCGTTTCCTATCTGCTCAACCTCAATTACGGCATCGGCACCACCGACGACATCGACCACCTCGGCAACAGAAGACTGAGAACGGTCGGCGAACTGCTCCAGAACCAGTTCCGCATCGGTCTTTCCAGAATGGAAAGAGTCGTCAAGGAGAGAATGACCATTCAGGATATGGATGTGACCACCCCGCAGGCGCTGATCAACATCCGTCCTGTCACGGCAGCGATCAAGGAATTCTTCGGCAGTTCCCAGTTGTCCCAGTTCATGGACCAGACCAACCCGCTGGCCGAACTGACCCACAAGAGAAGACTGTCCGCCCTCGGCCCCGGCGGCCTCGCCAGAGACCGCGCCGGATTTGAGGTCCGCGACGTCCATCATTCCCACTACGGCAGAATGTGCCCGATCGAGACGCCTGAAGGTCCGAACATCGGTCTGATCGGCTCCCTGACCACCTACGGCATCATCAATGAGTACGGCTTCATTGAGACCCCGTACCGCGTGGTCCGCGACGGCAAGGTCACCGATGAGATCCAGTACCTCTCCGCGGATGAGGAAGAGAGAAAGATCATCGCGCAGGCCAATGAGCCGCTCGATGAAGAAGGGCATTTCATCAATCTGCGCGTCGCGTCCCGCGGCGTGGGCGGCGAGATCGACCTCGTAAACCGCGACAAGATCGACTACATGGACGTCAGTCCGAAGCAGGTCGTATCCGTCGCGACAGCGATGATCCCGTTCCTCGAAAACGACGACGCGAACCGCGCGCTGATGGGTTCCAACATGCAGCGCCAGGCGGTACCGCTCATGGTCACAGACGCGCCGATCATCGGCACCGGCATGGAATACCGTGCCGCCAAGGACAGCGGTGTCGTCGTACTGGCCAAGCATGCCGGTACGGTCATCTACGTCGATGCGGACAGCATCCGCATCCGCCGCGATGACGGCGAAGGCGTCGATTCCTACAAGCTCCTGAAGTTCAAGCGGTCCAACAACGGCACCTGCATCAACCAGCGCCCGATCGTCTTCAACGGCGAACATGTCGAGGCGGAGGAATGCATCGCAGACGGTCCGTCCACTCAGAACGGCGAAGTTGCTCTGGGCAAGAACCTGCTCATCGGCTTCATGACGTGGGAAGGCTACAACTACGAGGACGCTGTCATCCTTAACGAAAAACTGATCATGAACGACGTGCTGACGTCGATCCATATCGAAGAGTACGAATCCGAAGCCAGAGACACCAAACTCGGACCGGAAGAGATCACCCGCGACATCCCGAACATCGGTGAGGATGTCCTGAAGAACCTGGATGAAGAGGGTATCGTCCGCATCGGTGCGGAAGTCAGTTCCACCGACATCCTGGTCGGCAAGATCACCCCGAAGGGCGAAACCGAACTCGGTGCTGAGGAAAGACTGCTGCGCGCGATCTTCGGCGAAAAAGCCAAGGATGTCCGCGACACCTCCCTGCGCATGCCGCACGGCGAGGCCGGCATCGTTGTCGACGTCAAGCAGTTCACCCGCGAGGACGGCGGCGATCTGTCCCCGGGTGTCAACAAGGTCGTCCGTGTCTATGTCGCGACCAAGAGAAAGATCCAGGTCGGCGACAAGATGGCAGGCCGTCACGGCAACAAGGGTGTTATTTCCCGCATCCTGCCGGAAGAGGATATGCCGTTCATGGAAGACGGCACACCGCTGCAGGTCATGCTCAACCCGCTGGGCGTCCCGTCCCGTATGAATGTCGGACAGGTCCTCGAAGTCCATCTGGGTCTGGCTGCCAAGAAGAAGGGGTGGTATGTCGCCACACCGGTATTCGACGGCGCGAACGAGAAAGACATCATCGAGCTGCTGAAAGAGTGCGGCTACGATGAGAGCGGTAAACTGTGGCTCAGAGACGGCCGTACCGGTGAGCGTTTCGACAACCCGGTCACCGTGGGCTACATGTACATGCTCAAACTGCACCACCTGGTCGACGACAAGATCCATGCCAGATCGACCGGCCCATACTCCCTGGTCACCCAGCAGCCGTTGGGCGGCAAGGCGCAGTTCGGCGGCCAGCGTTTCGGCGAGATGGAAGTCTGGGCCCTCGAGGCGTACGGTGCAGCATATACCCTGCAGGAGATCCTGACCGTCAAGTCCGACGACATCGTCGGCCGTGTCAAGACCTACGAAGCGATCGTCAAGGGCGAGAACATCCCCGAGCCTGGCATCCCCGAGTCCTTCAAGGTCCTCATCAAGGAGATGCAGTCGCTTGGTCTTGATATCAAAGTGCTGAGCGAAGGCGACAAGGAGATCCGCCTGCGCGAGTCCAGCGAGATCGAAGAACCCACGGATTTCCGTGACATCGAACGCCGCGAGAACAAGCGCGACCGCTTCATGGAGATCGAGATGGAAGTCGCCGCGCAGGAAGCCGCTGAAGAAGACGACGAGCCTGCGGAAGACGAATACGAAGAGGCCGCGGAAGCGGAAGAAGTATTCGAAGAAGCGGCTGTCAGCGAAGCGGAAGACGAAGAATAAGGAGGGAGGCAAGCCATGAACGAAGTGGTAAAAGACAACAGTTACGAACTGAACAATTTTGAATCGCTGCAGATCGGCCTGGCCTCCACGGAGAAGATCCTCTCCTGGTCCCACGGTGAAGTGGAAGAGCCCGAGACCATCAACTACCGCACTCTCAAACCCGAACCCAAGGGCCTGTTCTGCGAGGCGATCTTCGGTCCGCAGAAGGACTGGGAATGCCACTGCGGCAAATACAAGAAGGTCCGTTTCAAGGGTATCGTGTGCGACAAGTGCGGCGTTGAGATCACCAAGTCCAAAGTCAGAAGAGAGCGCATGGGCCACATCAAACTGGCCTCCCCGGTCTCCCACATCTGGTACTTCAAAGGGATCCCGAGCCGTATGGGCCTCGTACTCGACATGACCCCGAGAAATCTGGAAAAGATCCTGTATTTCGCGGCGTATATCGTCCTCGAGCCCGGCGAATCCTCCTTCCAGAAGAAGGAGATCATCAGCGAGCAGCAGTACATCGAGACCAAGGACATGAACATTCCCGGATTCCGTGCCGGCATCGGTGCGGAAGCGATCCGCGAACTGCTCTGTGAAGTGGACCTCGACGAACTGTCCGCCGAACTGAAAGAAGAACTCAAGAAAGCGACCAGCCAGAAGAAGATCAAGCTGGTGAGAAGACTGGAAGTCGTCGAGGCGCTGCGCATTTCCGGCAACCGCCCCGAGTGGATGATCCTCGAGGTCGTCCCGGTCATCCCGCCGGATCTTCGTCCGATGGTCCAGCTGGACGGCGGCCGTTTCGCCACGTCCGACCTCAATGACCTGTACCGCAGAGTCATCAACCGTAACAAGAGACTGAAGAAGCTCCTCGATCTGGGAGCGCCCGGCATCATCGTCCGCAACGAGAAGCGCATGCTGCAGGAAGCGGTCGACGCGCTGATCGACAACGGCCGCCGCGGCAAGCCCGTCACCGGGCCCGGATCGCGCCAGCTGAAGTCCCTGTCCGACATGCTCAAAGGTAAGCAGGGGCGTTTCCGCCAGAACCTGCTCGGCAAGCGTGTCGACTACTCCGGCCGTTCGGTCATCGTCGTCGGTCCGGAACTGCGCTTCTGGCAGTGCGGTCTGCCGAAGGCTATGGCGCTTGAACTGTTCAAGCCCTTCATCATGAAAAAACTGGCTGAGTCCAGCGATATCAACATCAAGAGCGCGAAGAAGATGGTCGAGGAAGTCCATCCCGATGTCTGGGATGTGCTCGAGGAAGTCATCCACGAGCATCCGGTCATGCTCAACCGCGCACCGACCCTGCACAGACTGGGCATCCAGGCATTCGAGCCGGTCCTGGTCGAAGGTAAGGCTATCAAGCTCCATCCGCTCGCATGTACCGCATTCAACGCGGACTTCGACGGCGACCAGATGGCGGTCCACGTACCCCTCTCCGTCGAGGCGCAGGCGGAAGCGCGCTTCCTGATGATGTCGGTCAACAACATCCTGGCGCCGAAAGATGGTTCTCCGATCACGGTCCCGACACAGGATATGATCCTGGGTTCCTACTACATGACCCAGGGAGGCAACGGCATCGGCGACGAGATCAAGAAGGCGTACAAGGACGGCAAGAAGACGCAGCAGGAAATGCAGGCGGAACTCGAGAAGAACGCAGTGATGTTCTTCACCGACTTCGACGAGATGCTGATGGCGTACCAGACGCGCGAGATCAAGATCCACGATCTGGTCGCGGTCCGCAAGTTCAATGGTCCGGAAGATACGGAAGGCCGCCGCGTCGTTTCCACGGTCGGCCGCTTCCTGTTCAACCAGCAGATCCCGCAGGATCTGGGCTATGTCGAAGACAGAGAAGCCGATCCGTATTCGCTGGAAGTCGACTTCCTGGTCGGCAAGAAGCAGCTTGAGGACATCATCAAGCGCTGCTTCAAGGTCCACGGCAACACGGACACTGTCCTGATGCTGGATGCGATCAAAGACCAGGGCTACCACTATTCGACGATCTCGGCGATCTCCATCGGTATCTCCGACATGGAGATCCCCGAAGCCAAGGCGGAGATCATCGCCAAGGCGGATGAAGAGGTCGGCAGATATCTGGATGCGTACAACCAGGGTCTGATCTCTGAAAACGAAAGATACGAAAAGGTCATCGAGATCTGGGGCGCGACGACCAACAAGGTCGCGGATGCCGTCATGGGCAACCTCAAGCCCACGAACAACCTGAAGATCATGGCCGACTCCGGCGCGCGAGGCAGCAAGAAGCAGATCCAGCAGATCGGCGGCATGCGCGGTCTGATGGGTAACGCCGCCGGTAAGACGGTCGAGATCCCGATCAAGGCCAACTTCCGTGAAGGTCTGTCCGTACTGGATTACTTCGTATCCACCAACGGCGCCAGAAAGGGTCTGGCGGATACGGCGCTCCGTACCGCTGACTCCGGTTACCTGACCAGACGTCTTGTCGACGTCTCCCACAACGTCATTGTCCGCGAGTTCGACTGCGGCACTGACGAGGGCATCGAAGTCCGTGCGTTCATGGACGGCACGACAGAAGATCCCGAGACCGGCGAAAAGAAGCCGATCATCGTGGAACCGCTCAACGAGCGTATCGTCGGCCGTACATCCCTGCTCGATATCGTGCATCCCAAGACGGGAGAGATCATCTGCCACCGCAATGAGGAGATCACTGAAGATATCGCGGATCTGATCGACGAGGCAGGCATCGAGTCCGTTGCCATCCGTTCGGTCATGACCTGCAAATGCAGAGTCGGCATCTGCGCCAAGTGCTACGGCCGCAGCCTTGCCTCGAACGAAACCGTCAACATCGGTGAATCCGTCGGCATCATGGCGGCGCAGTCCATCGGTGAACCGGGTACCCAGCTGACCCTGCGTACCTTCCACGTCGGTGGTACGGCTTCCAGCACCGCCGCCGATTCCTCCATCGAGTCCAAATACGACGGCAAACTCGTATTCGAGGAGCTCAGGACTATCCAGAAAGTCGGAGACGAAGGAGAAATCCAGGATATCGTTGTCAGCCGTATGACTGAGGTCAGCATCATAGACGAGAACACAGGTATCACCTATTCCCACTATGATGTGCCTTACGGCTCAAGGCTCTACTTCAAGGATGGTGACAAGATCAAGAAGGGTGACCTCCTTTGCGAGTGGGATCCCTACAACGCCACGACCATCGTCGAGACTGCCGGTAAGGTCCAGTACGACAACCTGATCGACGGCGTGACCTACCGCGAGGAGATTTCCGACGTCTTGGCTGTCAATAAGGACAAGGTCATCATCGAAGGCAAAGACAAGACCCGCAACCCGTCCATCATCATTGTCGACGCTGAGGGCAACCAGGTCAGGCAGTACAACCTGCCGGTCGGCGCCCACATCCTGCCGAACAACGGTGATGAGGTCAAGGTCGGTGATGTGATCATCAAGATCCCTCGCGCTATCGGTAAGTCAAGCGATATCACCGGAGGTCTGCCTAGGGTCACGGAGCTCTTCGAGGCCAGGACCCCTTCCGCCCCCGCCATCCTTTCCGAAATCAACGGAGAGGTTCTCATGGGCAAGGTCAAGAGGGGCAACCGCGAGATCATCGTCAAAAACAAGGCT
>JAWRJC010000135.1:0-3062 GCA_040307715.1 Clostridiales bacterium
TGACCAACATGGGCAACACGCTCATCGTTGTTGAACACGACGAGGAGACCATGTACGCGGCGGACCAGATCGTCGACATCGGTCCCGGCGCAGGTGTGAACGGCGGCTGCCTTGTGGCGCAGGGTACGGTGGAAGAGATCAAAGCCTGCCCGGAGAGCATCACCGGTCAGTATCTGTCCGGAAAGAGAAAGATCGAAGTGCCGGCCGAGCGCCGGCCCGGCAACGGCCATACCCTGACCATCAAAGGCGCCCGGGAAAACAACCTGCAGGGCATCGACGTGGATATTCCGCTCGGTGAGATGGTCTGCGTGACAGGTGTTTCCGGCTCCGGAAAGAGCAGTCTCATCAACGAGATCCTCTACAAGTCGTTGGCGGCAAAGGTCAACCGTGCGAAGATCCGCGCCGGCAGACATGACGATATCCTCGGTGTCGAGCACATCGATAAAGTCATCGATATCAACCAGTCTCCGATCGGCAGGACGCCGCGGTCCAACCCGGCGACCTACATCGGGGTCTTCGATCTGATCCGTGACCTGTTCGCGGAGACGCCGGAAGCGAAGATCCGCGGCTACAAGAAAGGGCGGTTCTCCTTCAATGTCAAGGGCGGACGCTGCGAAGCCTGCAGCGGCGACGGCATCATCAAGGTCGAGATGCATTTCCTGCCGGATGTTTACGTGCCTTGTGATGTCTGCCGCGGAAAGCGGTTCAACAGGGAGACGCTCGAGGTCACCTATAAAGGAAAGAACATCTACGAAGTCCTCGACATGAACGTCGAAGAAGCGCTGGAGTTCTTCAAGCACCTTCCGCGCATCCACCGGTATATCCAGACGCTCTACGATGTCGGTCTTGGCTACCTCAAACTGGGGCAGCCGTCCACCGAGCTGTCCGGCGGTGAAGCGCAGCGCATCAAACTGGCGACCGAACTGTCCAAGCGCAGCACCGGCAAGACACTGTACATCCTGGACGAACCGACGACGGGTCTTCATTTCTACGATGTGGACAAGCTGCTGCTCGTCCTTGACCGGCTGGTCGATGCGGGCAATACGGTCGTGGTCATCGAACACAATCTGGATGTCATCAAGCGCGCCGATCACATCATCGATCTCGGTCCGGACGGCGGATTCCGCGGCGGCAGAGTGATCGCGGAAGGGACACCGGAAGAGGTCGCCAAAGTAAAAACGTCGTATACAGGACAATACCTGAAGAAAGTGCTAAAATAATACTGTTAGCGGTTCTTTGGTAACAGGACCCGGAAAGGATATGACTGATGGCAGATAAAATGAATCTGACGCTGTTGACCGACTTTTACGAACTCACGATGGCCAACGGCTATTTCGAGGCGGGCATGAAAGATGACATCGCCTATTTTGACTGCTTTTTCCGCAATGTGCCGGATGACGGCGGTTTCGCGATCTTCGCGGGACTGAACGAGATCATCGAGTACATGGAGGATCTCAAGTTCACGGAGGAGGACATCGAATTCCTGCGCCGGAAGGGCGGAATGAGCGAACAGTTCCTCGAGTATCTCAAGGATTTTAAATTTGAATGCGATGTCTGGGCGATCCCGGAAGGCACCCCGATCTTCCCGGGCGAACCGATCCTGACGGTCCGCGGACCGGTCATGCAGGCGCAGTTCGTCGAGACGATGATCCTGCTGCTGGTCAACCACGAGAGCCTGATCGCGACCAAGGCCAACCGTATCGTGCGGGCGGCGCAGGGGCGTGCGATCATGGAATTCGGCAGCCGGCGTGCACACGGTGCCAGCGCTGCGATCTACGGCGCCAGAGCGGCCTACATCGGCGGCTGCATCGGAACTGCCTGCACCGTCTGCGAAAGAGATATGGGCATCAAGGCGCTCGGAACCATGGCGCACAGCTGGGTCCAGATGTTCCCGGACGAATACACTGCATTCAAGAAGTACGCGGAGATCTATCCGGAGAACTGCGTCCTGCTGGTAGATACCTATAACGTTCTGAAATCCGGCGTGCCGGCGGCGATCCGGGTCTTCAAGGAGATGAAACCGGAGAAGATGGGCATCCGCATCGACAGCGGCGACGTGTCCTACCTGACCAAGAAGGCCAGAAAGATGCTGGACGAAGCCGGTCTGCAGGATTGCACCATCGCGGTCTCCAACTCGCTGGACGAGCACATCATCCGCGACGTCATCGCAGAAGGCGCCTGCATCGACAGCTTCGGCGTCGGCGAGCGGCTGATCACCGCGAAATCCTCTCCGGTCTTCGGCGGTGTTTACAAGCTCTGTGCCTTGGAGAAAGACGGCGAACTGATCCCGAAGATGAAGATCAGCGAGAACGTCGGCAAGATCACCAACCCAGGCTTCAAGACGCTGTACCGCCTGTTCGATCTCGATACCGACCGGGCGATCGCGGACCTGATCACGCTGGACGACGAACCGGAACCCACCGGCGAAGACATGGAGATCTTCGACCCGCAGAATATCTGGAAGCACAAGACGGTCTCGAACTACTACGCAAAGAACCTGCGCGTGCCGATTTTCGAGAAAGGCAAGCTCGTCTACGACAAGCCGGACATCGAGGAGATCCGCACGTACTGCCTCAAGCAGGTGGACAGCCTCTGGGAAGAGATCTGCCGCTTCGAGAATCCGCAGACCTACTACGTCGACCTGTCGGAGAAGCTTTGGGAAATGAAACAGGAACTGCTCAAGGCCCACAACCGTTAAAGAGGTATTTGAGCAAGAAACAGTTATTGCAGAAGGAAGGTATCAGCTATGTTTGCAACAATTATCAAGATTCTGCTGCTCATCGTGGTCATCGCACTGATCGTGACGAACATCCGCATCGTGCCGCAGGAGTATGCTTTCGTCATTGAACGGCTCGGTAAATACCGCACGACCTGGCAGGCGGGCCTGCACCTTAAGATTCCGTTCATCGACCGGGTCGTCAACAAGGTGTCCCTGAAAGAGCAGGTCCTCGACTTTCCGCCTCAGCCGGTCATCACCAAGGACAACGTTTCGGTCTACGTGGACTCGGTCGTGTTCTCCAAGGTGTTCGACCCAAGGCTTTACACATACGGCGTAGAGAACC
>JAWRJC010000136.1:0-17372 GCA_040307715.1 Clostridiales bacterium
GCGGCACTGACAACAAGAGCGCCTCCGCGGATACGAAAAAGCCCGGCGGCAAGACAGCCGGCGGGACGACCAAGGCCGGCAGGATCAAGCTGACCGAAGACGAGAAAAACAAAGTGCAAAGCCCGATGGAGCATGTGCTCAGCATGGCCAAAAAGGCGCTGGAAAGAGACCTCCCCAAAGCGGGCGGCAAGTACGACGGCAGCAAGTTCTCCGAGGCGGACAGGATCGTTCTGCTCGATGTCTTGAAAGCGTATCAGACGCTGAACGCGGCGGAGCAGCGGGCTGTGGACAAGGATGAGGTCTGGAAGACCTACATGACCGCGGTGGCGGCGCTCGGAAACAGCTGGCATACCGACGCGAAGAGCGGCGTGGACCTCATGCACAACAGCGAAGAAGCGCTTCCGTGGTACGTCCGGCTCGTCGTGGATCCCTATACAGCGAGCAAGGAAGAAAGCGCACGCATCACCGGAGCGCTGGGCGAAGGCGGCAGCCTGACCGCGCTGTACGACGTGCATTTTGTCAATATGCTGGACGGCAAAGAATGGGTCCCCGACCACATCCTCGTCGTGCGGATCCCGGTGCCCAAAGAGGCGGATGAACAACCAATAGTTGTTCATCTGACGAGGGACGGCAAGATCGAGCTGCTCGACTGCAGTCTCGCAGAGGACGGCGCATACGCGGAATTCTCCGCGGCGGAGTTCTCGCCGTACGGGCTTGCGTCCATCGAAGGATCGCTCGATGAACGGCTGGCCGCGCCGGCCGGAGAGGATCTGGGAGAACCCGCCAGGGGACACGGTCCTTCGCTGACCGGTCTTCTGCCGTGGGCGGCTGCCGGCGGGCTGGGACTTCTGGCACTGCTGGCGCTGCTTGTCCTGCGCCGGAAAACGGATGACAACGAAGGGACGGACTGATGGCGAGAGACAAATTCGAAGAGTTTCATCCCGGGGTCCAGTTCCTGTTCTTTTTCGCCGCGGTGGTCATCACGATGTGTCTGATCCACCCGGCGTTTGTCGTCTGTTCGGCTGTACTGGCGGCGGCGTACCTGCTGCTCCTGCGCGGGCGCCGGGCGTGGCGGCTTTTAGCCGTCCTGCTGGCCGTGTTCGCGGTGATCTCCCTGATCAATCCGCTGGTCAACCCGAACGGGCAGATCGTGCTGTTCACCTGGCTGGGCGGCCGGCCGTTCTGCCTCGAATCGCTCTTCTACGGCATGGCTCTTGGCGGCATGTCCGTCACCGTACTGATGTGGTTTGCGTGCTATAATACGGTGATGACGAGCGATAAGTTCCTGTTCCTGTTCGGGCGGTTCGCACCGTCTCTGTCGCTGATGCTGACGATGGTCCTGCGGCTGGTGCCGGACTTTACGAAGAAGGCCGGACAGATTGCGGGCGCCAGAAAGTGCATCGGCAAGGCGGGCGAAGGCAGCAGGAAGGAAAGCGCGGAAGACGGCGCGGCGGTGCTGTCTTCTCTGACGAGCTGGGCGCTCGAAGGAGGCATCATCCGCGCGGACAGCATGCGCAGCCGGGGCTACGGCACGGGGCGGCGCACGAGCTTTTCGATCTACCGGTGGAAGGGCGCCGACCGGCTGCTCCTGCCGGGGATGCTGGCGCTGCTTCTGGCCGCGCTGGCGTGTCTTTTTATCGGGGCGGCGGCGACGTCGTACGTGCCGCGGATGGAGATCGCCCCGCTTTCAAATGGTAAAACGCTGCTCGGATTGCTGGCGTACGGCTGCTTTTTGGCGATTCCGACAGCCCTCAACATAGTGGAGAAAATCAAATGGCGCAGTTTGAGATTAAAGATCTGAGTTTTGCCTATCCGGGCCATCCGGACCGCAAAGTCCTCGACGGGCTTTCTCTTAGCATCGAGGCGGGCGGGTACATGACCCTCTGCGGCAGGAGCGGCAGCGGGAAGACGACGCTGCTCCGGCACCTGAAGTCGGTGCTGGCCCCGCACGGGACGAAAGAAGGAGAGATCCTGTTCGACGGGCGGCCGCTCGACGCGGTCACCCCGCGCGAGCAGGCGTCCCGGATCGGCTACGTGATGCAGAACCCGGACAGCCAGATCGTCACGGATAAAGTGTGGCACGAGCTCGCGTTCGGGCTCGAGAGCCTCGGCGAAGACCAGGCGACCATCCGCACGCGGGTGGCCGAGATGGCCAGTTATTTCGGTATCCAGGGGTGGTTTCACCGGAACGTCAACGAACTGTCCGGCGGGCAGAAACAGCTGCTCAATCTCGCCTCCGTCATGGCGATGCAGCCGGACATCCTGATCCTCGACGAGCCGACGAGCCAGCTCGACCCGATCGCGGCGACGGACTTCCTCAATACGATCCGCAAGATCAACCTCGAACTGGGCACGACCATCCTCATCACCGAACATCGTCTGGAGGACATCTTCCATGCGTCCGACAGCGTCGTGGTGCTCGAAGACGGCAAGCTTCTCTGCAAGGACAGCCCGAAGAAGATCGGCGCCTTCCTCAAGGAGAGCGGCAACGAGATGTTCGCGGCTCTGCCGTCCCCCGTACAGATCTACTACGGCGTCGAGAGCGCGCCGGCGGGAGGATCCGCGTCGGCAGAGGAAAGCGCTGCAGGCAGCGCGCACGCAGAGGACTGCCCGCTGACCGTCCGCGAAGGACGCAGCTGGCTTTCCGGGGCGTTCGGGGGATGCAAGCCGCAGGAAGCAGTGATCGAGGAACCGCCCTACGACGACGAAGTCAAAGATCCGGTCCTGCGCCTCAAGGAGGTCTGGTACCGGTATGAGAAGGACGCGGCGGACATTCTGAAAGGCGCCGAATTCGCGGTCGAGCGCGGCGAGATCTTCGCGGTCGTCGGCGGCAATGGCACCGGCAAGTCCACGATGCTCAAAGCCATCTGCAACATCTGCCCGCCGTACCGCGGCCATGTCTATCTGGACGGAAAGAAGATCAGCAGCCTGAAAAGCCGCGAACTGTTCAAGGGCAAGCTCGCCATGCTCCCGCAGGATCCGCAGAGCCTCTTTGTCAAGAAGACGGTCCGCGAGGAACTGGAGGAGATGTGCAGCGACAAGAAAGACCCGCGCATCGAAGACGTGGCGGCGCTCTGCGAAGTGGACCAGCTCTTTGAGAGTCATCCGTACGACCTCTCCGGCGGCGAACAGCAGCGCGCGGCACTCGCCAAGGTCCTGCTGACCGATCCCGAGCTGCTCCTGCTGGATGAGCCGACCAAGGGGATGGACAGCTTTTTCAAACAGAAATTCGCCCGGATCCTCCGGGATCTCAAGGCGCGCGGGGTCACCATCCTGATGGTCTCCCACGACGTCGAGTTCTGCGCCAGACATGCGGACCGCGTGGGAATGTTCTTCGACGGGGCGCTGATGAGCACCAACACGCCGAGGCGATTCTTCTCACAGAACAGTTTCTATACAACGGCGGCCAACCGCATGAGCCGGCATCTCTTCCCGAACGCCATCACGAACGAAGATGTGACCGCGCTGTACGGGAAGAATGCAGACGCTGCGCGGGCCGACACAGCCGGCGCGCAGAAAGAGGAGTGACCGGGTATGAAGAAGACAAGAAGGATCCTCGAAATCGTCGTGATCGTCCTGCTCATCCCGGCGGCGCTCATGCTGTCGCTCAAACTGGGCGACAGGCAGTATTACCTCAGCAGTGCAGTGATCCTGCTCCTGATGATGCTGCCGTTCTTCGTGCACTTTGAATACCGCGCACCGTCCGCCAGAGAGCTCGTGACGCTGGCGGTGATGGCGGCGATCTGCGCGATGGGGCGCATCGCTTTCGTCATGATCCCGTATTTCTCGGCGATGACCGGGCTCATCATGATCAGCGGCATCGCGCTCGGCGCGGAGTCGGGATTTATCATCGGGGCGCTCGGGGCGTTCGCGAGCAATTTCATCTACGGCCAGGGGCCCTGGACGCCGTGGCAGATGTTCGCGTACGGCCTGGCGGGGTGCCTTGCGGGGCTGCTCGCGAAGAAAGCCGTCATGGCCCCGGAGAAACGCGTGCAGACGGCGGTGATCGGCGGCCTTCTGGTACTTTGCCTCATCGGCCAGCTGCTCGATACGGCGGCGCTGTTCCTCAGCATGACGGAGCTCAACGGCGCTTCCATCGGGACCATCTACCTGGCAGGGCTGCCGGTGAACGCCATCCACGGGGCCTGCACCCTCGTGACGCTGCTGCTCCTGCTGCGTCCGGTCAGTGAAAAACTGGAGCGTGTCAAGACCAAGTACGGAATGCTGGATCAATGAAATTCGAGAGCTACCATCCGACGATCAATCTGCTGTTCTTCATCGCCGCGCTGACGGGGACGATCTGGTTCCGTCACCCGGTGTATCTTGGCATATCGTTCGTTGCGGCTTTTCTCTACTCGGTGCACCTGAACGGCCTCAAGGCGCTCATCTTCAACCTGTGCCTTCTGCCGCTCGCGGCGGCGTATACCTGGTGGTACGGGTTTTACCACCATTTCGGCATGACCGTGCTCGGGCGCAATTTCGCGGGCAACGACATCACGCTCGAGTCGTACGTCTTTGGGGCGGTGCTCGCCCTGACCGCGGCGGCGGCCATCATGTGGATGTCCTGCGTGTTCGCGGTCTTTTCGTCGGACAAGATCGTGTATCTGTTCGGCCGCATCTCGCCCAAACTGTCGCTGTTCCTGTCGATCCTTCTGCGCAGCGTGCCGCAGATCAAGGAACGGGCGCGCAGGATCCGCATCGCGCAGTGCGGCATCGGCAGAGGGCCGGGGCAGGGGCACATCGGGCAGCGGTTCATCAACTGTCTGCGGCTGCTCTCGATCCTCATCACGTGGACGCTCGAAAGCTTTGGGACGTCGTCGGCTTCGATGCAGAGCCGCGGATACGCGCTCAAGGGGCGGACCGCGTTCAGCATCTACCGGTTTGACCACCGCGACCGGACGGTCGTCATCGGGCTGTTTTCGTGCATGACGCTGACGGCGATGGCGGTGCTGCTCGATCAGACGAGCATCCTCTACGACCCGGAGATCATCTTCAACCGGATCACCTGGGTCTCGTATGTATTTTACGCGGCATACGCGGCACTCATGCTGCTGCCGCTCGGACTGGAAGTGTACGGCGCGCAGCGGCTCAAGGCGAGTCTGGCGGGGGCGTACAAAGACGGCGGCGCCAAGGCGGCTGCCTAGCAGAAAGGAGCATCACTTTGTCAGGGACACTCAAGGACAGGCTTGCGATCGCGACGATCTGCGCGAGCTGGCGGACCATCGCCGACCGGTACGGGGTGGCGATCGAGCTCGACCAGTACTGCCAGGCGGAAAACATGGACGCCCCGCGGGGGGAGAAGGTCCAGGCGGTCATCCGCAAGGATCTTAAGACATATAAAGCGCTGGTGCTGCACGCACCGTTCAACGAACTTTTCCCGGCGGCGATCGACCCGAAGGCGAAGGCGCTGGCGAGGGAGCGGTTTGACCGGGCGGCGGAGCTCGCCCTCGACCTGGGCGTGAAGAAGATGGTGGTGCACTCGGGGTACGTGCCGTTCGTGTACTTCAAGGAATGGCAGATCCCGCAGTCGGTGGCGTTCTGGTCGGACTTCATGGCCGACAAGCCGGACGACTTCGAGCTCGCCATCGAGAACGTGCTGGACGATGAGCCGTACATGCTGGCGGAGATCGCAAAGGGCATTGGCGACCCGCGTGTGGGCATCTGCTATGACGTGGGGCACGCCAACATCGTGAGCAACCTCGGGCAGGACGTCTGGATGGAAACGCTCGCACCGTATCTCAAGCATCTGCACATCCACAACAACGACGGCAAGGCGGACTACCACCGCGGCTTCACGGAGGGGACGCTGGATATCGCCCGGATCCTGGACGGTATGCTCGCCATCGGCCGGGAGGACATCACCGTGACGGCAGAGCTCATCACCGGCGCGGACTCGTTCGACTGGCTGGCAGAGAAAGGGTATCTCTGATGCGGGAAAAGATCCGTCTGCTCCTCAATATCGTATTGGTCATTGCCATCCCCGGCGTGTGGCTCGGTATGGTGCTCCGGTGGGGCGAAGGCAATCTGCTGACCGCGGCGGGCTTTTCGAGCCTCAAGTATTTCACGGTGCTGTCCAACCTGCTTGCAGCATTGGCGGCGCTGGTGTTCGTGGTGTCGTATCTGAGGGCGAATCGCCGGGCGGGGAATCGCTCTCCGGCCGCAGCCCGCACAGGCATAGCCCGCGAAGACATCTCTGTGCCGCGCGACGTGGAAGTCCTGAAGTACGTGGCCACGGTGGCGGTCGGTCTCACGTTCTTCGTGGTCCTTGTGTTCCTCGGACCGCTGTACGGCTACGCTGCGATGTTCCTTGGTGCCAATCTGTATCTGCACCTGGTGTTCCCCATGGCGGCCATGCTGGAGGTCGTCTTTTTCGCATCCTGCAAACCCTCCGGCAGGGACAACCTGCTGGCGCTCCTGCCGGTCACGGCGTACGCGGTCTACTATGTGCTCAACATGGTGATCAATGGCATCGGCGAATGGCCCGATACCAACGACTGGTACGGGTTCCTGAACTGGGGCATCGGCCCCGGCGTGGTGATCACCGCGGCCGCTTTTGGTATCACGTATCTTATCGGGCTCGTGCTGCGCAAAGCGGCAAGAGGGTAGCAGACCGGAGCGCCGAAAGAGCGGCGGGCAAGGGAGAGATCCCGCATTGAAAGCATCGAAAACCGGAACCGGCAGGGCTCCGGTCTTTTAGTGCGGTGATTATTGGACACCAAAACGGTTAGTCTTTAGATGATCTGAAAACTGTCGCCTTGGAAGCGACCCGGACGGGACAGGAATTCCGTATCATAAGGATGCAAGGTTCAATACGCAGGCCAACACGTAACATAATCGTTATCCTGCTAAGCCACAGGTTTCCTGTGGTATACTTAATAACAGATAGAAGGGAAAGAAAGAAGGGAACAACATGGAAAGAATCATCAGAGTAACAGGCACCGGCCGCATGGCCGTGACGCCGGATCAGATCCAGGTGGATATCCGGGCAGAGGGCAGATACCAGGACTATGAGGAGACCGTGGAGCATTCGGCAAAGCACACCGGCATCCTGCGGGAAGCCGTGCGCGCGGCGGGGCTCGATCCGAAGGATCTCAAAACAACACTTTTCAAAGTCGATACGGACTACGAGCACTATGAAGATGAGCACGGGCACTGGTGCGAGCGCTTTTGCGGCTACATCTACTACCACAACATGAGCATCACCATCCCGCGGGACAACGAGATCCTGAGCAGGATCCTGTACCAGCTGGCGAACTGCTCCGTGAAGACCGAGTTCTCGTTCCGGCACACGGTCAGCGACCCGAAGGCCGCGAAGAACGAGCTTTTGGCCCGCGCCATCGCGGACAGCCGGGAGAAGGCGGAGATCATCGCCCGGGAGGCAAGGCTCACGCTCGGCGAGATCCAGAGCGTCGACTACTCGTGGCAGCAGATGCAGATCTACTCGGAGCCCATCACCATGCTCGGCGCGGGCCTCGCGGAGAAACGCTTCCTGAGCAGTGACTCGATGGACATCGACATCGAAGCCGCGGACATCAACATCGAGGACACCGTGACTATCGTGTGGGCGGTGGGATAAGAGTCACCCGATTAAGATAATTGTCAGGTGTAATTTAATCGCAATAATTATTATTGAGGGTTAAGGAAATGAATAAGAAGGGTTTAACAGTACTGGTCGTTGTGATAGCGCTAATCTTATCATTCCCACTTAACGCAACAGCAACTGAATCAGAAAACCAGGAAATAGTCATGGGTTCAGCACCACTGGTCGAGGGCAATTATGTCTATTATCTTCAAAAGGCTAATAATGGTAATAACGAGCCAGTTTTATGGAGGATTCTAGGCGATGCAAACGATGGTACTGCAAATGCTAAACTTTTGATTTCAGATGAAGTGCAGGGAACAACTAGTTTTGCTAACGATAACGCATGGCAGGGAAGCAGAGCGCAACAATGGTGTGCGAGTTATTATAGCAATTCTGTCGGCACTGAGTTAGAGAAGGCGCAAATACTTGAAACTTCTAAGACGGATAACTCTTATTCTAGCTTTAGCACTTCAAGCTTGTCCAATGAAAAGATGTTTTTCCTTTCGGCAGAGGAGGTTGAAACGTATTTCCCGTCTAATGAATCCATGGTTGCGTATCACTATGTTGAAGGAATTAAGATAGGAATCGCATGGTGGCTGAGATCGCCAGTTTCGTCATCAAATAAGCCCAGAGCGGGTATAGCTAGTGAGCGTGGCGTCGATTATTCTGTTGTGACGTCAAACTATGGTGCTCGCCCAGCATTCAATTTGAATTTAAACGCCGTGCTTTTCACATCATCTATTCATCAATAAAAAAAGCGGATGCTTTCAATTATTTGCGCGATCAGTGGTCGAAACTTGAGGATCCTGTAACTATTATTGAGAAGCTATCGGAGCATCAGGATACTTATTTGGATCTGGTTTATGGTACGGATCTCTCTCAATGTGATCCGGTTATTAAAGAAGCGTTGCTGAAATTGTCGCGCATGCAAACACCTACATCAGTCTATCCTTTCTTACTGCAAGTTGTTAAAGCGAATAAAGAGAGCACCTTAGGAGTGAATAACACTAAGGGGATTTTGGACCGAATTGAGTCATTTTTAGTAAGACGGTCGGTATGTGGTTATGAGCCAACGGGATTGCATGCGCTATTTAAGAGTCTCTGGGGAGAGTGCGAGTCTGACTATAGTGTACAAAATATCGTCAATTGTATTCGGCAGCATCGAACTGTTAAATGGCCTGATGATAATGAGTTCGTCGATAATATTAAACACAGCCCATTATATGGTTCGCGAATAACACCATATCTGTTAGCTGAATGGAATGGATATCTAGGTGGTGATATTCCAAATCTGGATAAACAACAGATTGAGCATGTTTTACCAGAAACGCCGGAAGCTAATTCTCAGTGGCTAGTAGATTGGACGAAAAAAGAGCATAGTGAGCTTAAAGATTGCCTCGCAAATCTCTTACCCATTTCAGGCACTCTGAATGCATCAATTCAGAACGCTGAATATGAAGTTAAAAGAGTGCGATACGATGCGGATTCGGCACTAAAAGCACCTAGAACGTTCGCAAAACAGTATTCAAATTGGACGCCAAAGGAGTTCACTCACCGGGCAGATGAATTGGCTAAGTGGGCTCTTGATCGTTGGAAATATTAATAATCTGGAGCTGAGGCTTGTATGAAAAAACAAATTGATAACCCGAAAGTGTTTATTTCCTATGCTTGGAGCAGCAAGGATTACCAAAATAGAGTATTAGCTTTTGCCAATTCTCTGATGAGTGACGGTATTGATGTGATTCTTGATAAATGGTCATTGCAAGAAGGAAATAATACCTTCGCGTTTATGGAGAAATCAGTAACGGATGATTCGGTTACTAACGTTTTAATACTTTTAGACCCAGTCTATGAACAAAAGGCCAATAACCACGAGGGTGGAGTAGGCACAGAGACGCAGATTATTTCGCCAGAGATCTATACCAAGACTGATCAAACAAAGTTTCTACCGATCGTATTTGAGAAACACCCTGATGGGAAGATTCCAAAGCCCGCATTTTTAAGTGGGACATACCACTTTGATTTAAGCGATGAGGATACTTTTGATGAGGAATACATGCGCCTGATCAGATCGTTATACGGAGTTGAGACTTATAGGAAACCTGAACTGGGGGTTAAACCAAAATGGGTGGATTTATCGGAAAACAGTATCGAATACAAACAATTGTCTAGGTACCAGTATATTAAAAAAGCGTCTAATCAGAATGATCGAGAAATATATTTTAAAACCGCAATTAAAGAATTGATACAGCGACTTGTGGCATTTGATTTCAAGCAAAATGAATCGTTGAAAATGTACGAGGAAATATCACCACTTCGCGCAGACCTTTTGTCATTACTCAAATTAATACCATATGTTCAAAACTGTGTAGAAACGGTCTCAGATGCATTTGAAGAAGGGCATATGCATCTTTCTCCAGATAATAGTTTGGCGTCTATTACGAAGAAAACGCTAATACATGAACTCTTTATTTATTTAGTAATTATATGTTACAAGGGGGATTTGTTTGCAGAATTAGGGCAATTGTTAAATCGCTCTTACTATACTGGAACATATGGGCACGAAATGACAACGTTTTGCCTGTTCTATTGCAATAATCAGATGCTAGATCAATCCGTTAACAAACGCGATGGAAAACACTATCTTTCTGGTACTGCAAACTATTGGATGGAAACGATCGATATCGATATCTGCAGTAAATACGAGTTTGTATTTGCAGATTTGATTTGTTACAATGCATCGATCTTCTTGCATAATAATTATTCGGATTGGTATTGGTTCCCGATTACTTATGTTTATATGACGAATGAATACGAATCGCTAATTAAGAAATTTGCAATGCAATTGCAATCAAAAGCGAAAGCAACTAAAGCTGCTTTGATATTTGGATTTGATGATTGTGAGTCATTCAAAAGGGGAATTGCTGCAATTGAAAAAGGGGAAAAAGAGCAACATGGCCTAGAAGGTGTCAGGTACATGAATTCGTTTGAATCCCCTCATATGCTCTTTCAGTTCATTGAAGCAGATGCTATTGCAAGTCAAAGATAATATGCGTTTCAGAATTTCACTTGTCACCCTATTAAAGAAGGGTGCACGTGATAATAAGGATAAATTATAATGAGTTATGAACTAACCACAAAAGAATACACCACTTTTGAGTCCGCAGGGCGATTCCTGCGCCTTATACCGGACACGGAGAAGATGCTGCGCATCGCGGAAGAGGTCGTCGCAAACTGGCACCTGGAGCGCGAGTTGGAATTCGAGTGCGTGGCTCAGTCCGACGGCGGGATCGATGCCAGAGATACGAAGGAATTCTGTGCGTGGCGCATCCCGGCGCATGCGGTCGTGTTTGACGGCGGCAAGGCGGTCGGCATCTATTCGCAGGAGCATCTGTTCCTGTTTGACGATGACAAGTCGCGGACGCTGTGCCGCGAGTACGACCAGGGCTATGTCGGCGGCTGGGGCAATGTCACCTATACGGAAGAGTACACCCTGATGAAGGGCCCGGCGCCGGAAGAGGCGAAGGAGATGCTGGATGTCGTCGCGGCGGTCATCGTGGACGGGGATAGGTTCTACCTGACGCAGCGCGGTTACGGCAATTACAAGGGGCTTTGGGAGTTCCCCGGCGGAAAGGTGGAGCCCGGCGAGACATACGAGCAGGCACTGGTGCGGGAGATCCGGGAAGAGCTCGGGATCAGGATCCGGGTGGAAAGACACCTCATCACGACCTGCCACATCTACGAGGAGTACGGCGTCCTGCTGAACGCTTACCTCTGCTTCATTGAGGAGGGCGAGCCGACGCTCAAGGAGCACCAGGCGGCGCAGTGGCTCACGATCGACGGCAAGGGCGATCTCAGGTGGCTGCCCAATGCCCTCGGGGTGCTCGAGGAGCTGCGCAACCAGTGGTGGAAGATACAAAGAAACTTGCGGAAAGAAGGAGACTAGAACATGAGCACACTATATGACATGCTGGGCATCCGGCAGTTCGGCAACCACGACGAGATCGAGCACGCGTTCACGAACAAGATCGCATCGTTCGGCAACAAGACCGGCAAGCTGGCTGCGGCGGACCAGAGCATGGTGGATGCGGCTGCGGCGTACGCGGTCCTGAGAGACCCCGGCAACAAAGCGGAATACGACCGGATGCTGCAGTCCGGCAGGCAGGTCATGTACAACCAGCAGGTGTTAGGACAGGCAGGAAGACAGTGCGCCGCGGTGATCGACCAGGCGAACGCGGGTCTTCGGCAGCTCACCACGACGAAAGATATCCTCATCGGCCTTCTGATCCTGCTCCTCGGCGTGGGCATCACCGGCGGGTCGTACCTGCTCGCGGTCGCGCGCGGGGGCGGCACATACGTTATCAGTTACGGTCTCATCATCGCCGGCTGCATCGGATTTTTCGGGCAGCTCTTCAAAGCGATGAAGGGACGCGGCAAGGGCAAGCAGATCAAAGCGGCCATGTGGGAACAGCTGCGCACGGGGCAATTCCTCCCCGGTCAGCTGTCGGATGTGATCCGGGTACAGTAGATATGAAAAACAAGATCTCAGCCGTCGCGAATATCGTGCTTCCGTTCCTTCTCGCTTTCGTGGCATTGCTCGCGGCGGTGAAGAGCGAGTTCAGGTTCACGGCCTTTAAAGCGATTGCCGGTGAGCACACGGCGCTGCTGCTTACGAAGGGCGTGTTTCTCCTGATCGCGGGGATGCTCCTTGTCCTTGGCGTTGTGAGTATCAAAAGAGCGCTGGATGCGCGGAAATAAGCGGAGGTACGGGATGGACAGTGCGGCAAAACTCCAGCAGGCGATCGATTCGCACAAGCGCGTCGTCTTCTTCGGCGGGGCGGGGGTCTCGACAGAGAGCGGGATCCCGGATTACCGCGGCAAGGACGGCACGGATAAAGAAGGTCCGGATGAAGAGGGGTACACGCCGGAAGAGCGGCGCTATCACGACTACTTCCTGACGCATCCGGAGAAGTTCCACGACGAGTTCATCGTGCGCTTTAACGCGCTCTCGGCGGTCGAGCCGAACGCGACCCACTACAAACTCGCGGAGCTCGAGCGTGCGGGCAAGCTCCGGGCGGTCATCACGCAGAACATCGACGGCCTGCACCACCGGGGCGGCAGCGATTACGTCATCGAACTGCACGGCAACATGCGAACCTGCCACTGCGAGCGGTGCGGGCAGTCTTTCCCCATCGCGCGGTTTATCGAGGGCGGTGTGCACTGCGACTGCGGCGGGCTGATCCGGCCGGATATCGTGATGTTCGGGGAGAGCCTGGATGACAACGCCATCCGCGCGGCGGTCACGGAGATCGCGAATGCCGATATGTTGATCATCGCGGGCACCTCGCTGGCGGTGTACCCGGCGGCCGGTCTTGTGGACTACTTCCGCGGGGACTGCCTCGTGCTGATGGACCGGCAGAAAACGCCGCGCGATAATGCGGCGGATATCCTCATCCGCGAGCCGATCGCGGAGGTGTTCAAACAGATCAAAGCGTAAAGAAGGAGGCAATCATGCCAAGACAGAAAGTAACCAGGATCTTAGAACAAGCGTATGAACGCGGTCTCGCGGCGGCGGCCCACGGGCAGGTCGCGACGTACATCCCGGAGCTGGGCAAGGCCAACCCGCTCGACCTGGGCATCAGTCTGTGCCTGCCGGACGGGACGCGGTACGAGATCGGCGATGTGGAGAAGAGATTTACCATCCAGTCGATCAGCAAGGTCATTTTGCTGGGGTGCGCGATCGACCGCTGCGGTGCCAAGGCGGTCTTCAGCAAGGTCGGCATGGAGCCTTCGGGCGAGGCGTTCAACTCCCTCGTGGAGCTCGACCTGCGCACGAGCCGCCCGCTCAATCCGATGATCAACTCTGGCGCCATCACGGTGGCGAGCCTGCTCAAGGAAGTGATGAGCTTCGACGAATTCATGGAGATCACGCGCAAGGTGTGCAACGACCCGGACATCGCTTTCAATGAGGCGGTGTACCGGTCGGAGATGGAGCATCTTTCTCGCAATCGCTCTATCGGCTACCTCCTCGAGTCCAAGGGCATCATCACGACCGGCGTCGAGGAGAGCCTCGACTTCTACACGCGGATGTGTTCGATGAACGTTACGGCGCGCAGTCTCGCGAATCTCGGCGTCACGCTGGCGATGGACGGGGTGGAGCCGTTCACCGGCGAGCAGCTTCTCCCGGTGCGCACCTGTGAGATCGTCAAGACGATCATGCTCACCTGCGGGATGTACGACAGCAGCGGCGAGTTCGCGGTCTTCGTCGGTATCCCCACGAAGTCCGGGGTCGGCGGAGGTCTGCTGTCCGCGGCGGACGACCGCATCGGGATCGGTGTGTATGGGCCCTCACTCGACGAGAAGGGCAACTGCATCGCCGGGCGCCCGGTCCTCGAACTGCTCTCCGAAGAACTCGAACTCCACATCTTCGACAAGGCGGACGTCATGGACGAGATCCGCAAGGCCGAAGAGCGGGAGCGCGCGCGGAGCGAGCGGGGCAATGTCAGCGTCCGCAGCCTCCGTCACAAAGGCGCCCGGACTTTCATGCCGTTCAACGTGAAGGACACCGGCAAAGACTGATCCGCAGTCCGGCGGCGGCCTATTCTATAAGAAGATCCATACAGCGGTGCAGGCCCTCTCATAGCCTGCCCGCTGTTGTTTTTTGCCGTAGCTATGCCGCCGCGGTGGTTTTGTCGCCGGAAGTCCCGCCGGCGCTGCTGGGAAGTCCCGCTGGCGCTGCTAGGAAGTCTCGCGGCGCTGCCAGGAAGCCCCGCCGGCGCTGCTATGAGTCCCGCCGGCGCTGCCTTTTGGTGAATCGATCAAAAGAGATGGAATCACCGAAAATTTTCAACGTTTTTGCGGCATTGGACCGAAAGAAACGCCATTTTCGCTGATCAACGGTCGAGAACCGTTGAAATTTTTCGGTAAAACGAACGAAAAACGCGAAATCACGTAAAGCGGCGGCGCGGGCAGGCTGGGGGAGGGCCTGCTGCGCCGCTTTTGTGTTCTTTGCAGCGCTTGAAACAACTGGACAGCGACATGAAATACAACTAATAATTGTCGGTCGATTCCCTGTACATTTCAGTTGAAAATTTTTTCCTGCCAGGTTGCCAAATGATTTAAATTCCGAATCTTCATGATATAATAAGCATAGAGTGACCCGCTATGCGCATGGCGTGCAGCGAAGGCAGCGCAAGTTGTGCTTGAAGGCGTGCAGTGAAGGCAGCGCAAGTTGTGCTTGAAGGCGTGCAACGAAGATGGCGCAAGGTGTGCTTGAAGGCGCGCGGCAATGGGTATGCCGGACGGCGAAGGCGGGGCGCGGAACGTATCATTTAAAACCAAAGGAGTAGCATATGGCGGGACATAGAGCAAGCGGTGGCCATTCTGTCGGGCATTCGAGCGGCGGTCATCGTGTGAGCGGCGGTTCGTTCCGCAGCAGCAGCGGTTCTTCCTACCGCAGCAGCTCTTCGAGGAGCAGTTCGTCGCACAGCAGTTCCTACGGCGGCTCGAACTACGGCGGATCATATGGCGGATACTCCAGCAGGAGGCAGTCCGGGGGCGGATTCAACGGCAGTTTCTGGGGCCCGGGCATGTATATGCTGGGACGCAAGTCTGCCCACCGTGACATGGAACGCGGTGGGTACTACGGGTACGGCGGCTACGGCAATGGCGGCTACGGCAGCTACACGCAGCAGCAGTATGAACAGCAGCGCGCGCAGCAGCAATACGAGCAGCAGCGGCGCGAACAGCAGAGAAGGGAACAGCAGAGGATGCAACAGCAACAGAACGGACAGCCTGCACAGGCACCGAGACAAGGCAGCGGATGCGCCAAGTGGGTCCTCATCGCCCTCATCGTTCTGCTTGTCTTCATGCTTGTCAGCACGCTCGCCCAGATGGGCGGCAGCACGGTCGTGCGTGAAAAGCTCAGCGGCGTGCCGGCGTATGAAAAGGAATGCGTGGCAGACCAGATCGGCGTGTTCAGTGACGCCGGAGCGGTCGAGAGCGGCCTGAAAGACTTCTATGACCAGACCGGCATCCAGCCGTACGTCATCTTCAAGAGCTACGACGCGTCGCTGACATCGGATGCGGCGAAGGAAAAGTGGGCGAACGACTTCTACGATGCCAAGATCGAGCAGGAGAACGGATTCCTGTTCGTCTACTTCGGGGAAAACCCGGAGGACGGCAGCGGGTACATCAGCTACGTCAGCGGCACGAAGACGAACGCCATCATGGATGACGAGGCGATCGATCTCTTCTGGGGCCGCATCGACAAGGCGTGGAGCGACTTCGGCAGCAGCAGTTTCGACAGTTCGTTCGTCAAGGCGTACAGCGACACAGCCACGACGATCATGCGCGTCAGCACGACGGGCAATGACATCCTCAAGTGGATCCTCATCGTCTTCCTCGCAGCGGTGATCCTCGGCTGGATCCTCCGCATGCGCAAGGAGAAGAACCGCCGTGAGAAGGAGCGCGCCGAAGAGACCGAGCGCATCCTCAACACCCCGATCGACAAGATCGGCGAAGATGCGGACGACCTCGTAGAGAAATACCGCGAGAAGACCGCGGAGGAAGTCGCGGCGGAGAAAGCGGCGGCCGAGAAGGCAGAGGCGGCGAAGGCGGCCGAGGCCAAGGCGGCGGCAGCGCAGAGAGCGACCGAGGATAAGATCAAAGCGGAGATGGAAGCGGCAGAGAAAGCCGCGGCTGCGGAGATCGCAGCGGAAAAAGCCGCGCGTGCGAGAGCGGAAGCGCAGGCTGCGAAGAAGGCGGAGATGGGCATGCCCGATCCGGATTCCATCGGCATGGAACCGGATGATCCGGTCCTGAAGACATTCTCGGAAGAAGAGGCGGACGAGCTGATCGCCAAGTATAAGGATCCGCAGTAACGGCAGCCCGCAAGGAGCGCCTTACGCCGGGCAGGAGCGATGCCCCGGCAGGATGCCTGCAAAGTGACTGATCCCCGTCAGGCGAAAGAGCCGGCAGCGGGGTTCACGATAAAAACGTCAACTATTTTCACTTTTATCACCGCGGCAGGTCCGCAACAGTTAAAGGAGAAAAACATGAACATTATTGAAAGAATCGACAAAATCTTCAAAGCGAACATCAATGCTATCCTGGACAAGGCGGAAGATCCCAGCAAGATGATCGACGAAACGCTCAGAGAGCTCTATGAGGACCTGGCGGAAGTCAAAGATCATACCGCAGCTGTCATGGCTGACGAGAAAGCCGCGCTGAGAGACAAGCAGGATTGCGAACTGGCGATCGCCGAGGCTGACAACGCTGCACGCAATGCGCTGGCAAGCGGCCACGAAGACGATGCGAGAAAGATCCTCGAGAAGAAGCAGCAGCTGAACTCCAGCCTGACCGTCCTCGATCAGAGATACGAGATGGCGAAGGCGAACAGCAAGAAGATGCGTGATGCGCATGACAAACTGGTCAATGACATCCAGGATCTGAACAGCCGCAAAGAGTTCATCAAGGCGAAGATCAAGACCGCCGAAGCGCAGGAGAAAATCAACAGCATGTCCAAGGGCAGCACCGTCGACACCTCCGCCAGCATCGAAGCATTCGAGCGTTGGGAAGCGAAGGCTGACAAGATGCTCGACGTCGCGATGGCGAAGGCTGAACTGGCTGATGACGCCGGCGTTGACACACCGGAAGACCTGGTCAAGAAGTACAGCAAGGGCAGCACTGTAGAGATCGACGCGGAGATCGCGAAGATGAAGGAAGAACTGGGTCTGTAAGATCCGGCAGGCTATGCTATAATAATAGCGACCACAAGGGCCGCCCCCCC
>JAWRJC010000137.1:0-3539 GCA_040307715.1 Clostridiales bacterium
GAATTCCCGGGCCGCGGCGAAGAACTGGCGACGGCGATCCGGGACAACACGATCGCGATCTACAAGAAATGTGCGGCGTATGCCCGTGAGCGTGGCATCATCATCGCGGATACCAAGTTCGAGTTCGGGCTTGACGAAGACGGCAACGTTATCATCGGTGACGAAATGCTCACCCCGGACAGCAGCCGTTTCTGGCCGCTTGAAGGCTATGAGCCCGGCAAGAGCCAGCCGTCCTACGACAAGCAGTTCGTCCGTGACTGGCTGAAGGCCAATCCGGACAGTGACTACCTGCTCCCGCAGGATGTCATCGACAAGACGATCGAGAAGTACAAAGAAGCATATTATCTGCTCTCCGGCAAGACGATCGACTAGTTGTCCGGCCGGATCTGATCCTGCTGATTTGACCAGCACTACGACAACACACGCAAAAAGCCGGCAGAAATGCCGGTTTTTGTGTTGGTTTCGTGAAAAATACCCCTCTTTGGTTGCGTGGATTTGAACGGACACCTTATATTTGCCTTAGAAAGACAGTTTAGTATTCGCCCGAATCCTTGCGATCCTGGGAGGCTATCATGATTGATTTCTGTAGAAAACAGGCAACGACAAAACAGGGGCAGATCAAGATCACACTGCTGTTCTCCGTCCTGTTCATCTGTGCCGCGGTCATCGGTATGACAGTGTTCGCACAGCCCTATGCGGTCTATGCGACAGGAGAGAGAGTCGCCGAGCCGTGGGTCGTTAACGTGGACGGCATTCCGGTCGCCGTTGTCGACAGCGAAGCTGCCGGCGAAGCGGTGGAGACAGGTCTGCGCATGCACTATGCGGGCAGTGATTTCGAAGACCAGCAAGAGATCGAGATGGTCAACGAGATCACCATCACCAAATATGATTTTGACGACGCAAAGACTCATCCGGTCGTCATGAACGGCGCGGAGGCAGTCGATTACATCATTGGGCTCAACGAAATGAGTGTTACGCCGGTCGTCGGGTTCAGGACCACCCGGTATACCTCAGAGGAAGAAGAGATCCCGTTTGACACCATTGAAGTCGAAGACGACGGCTTTGCGCTCGGCGAGACCGAAGTGAGCCAGGAGGGGCTGAATGGTGCCAAAGAGATCACATATTTCGAGACCCTGATCAATGGCAAAGTCGTCAGCAGCGAAGCGGTGGAAGAGACGGTGACAAAGGAGCCGATCGATAAGGTCGTTGTGATCGGCACGAAAGAGCCAGAACCGGAACCCGAACCTGAACCGGAAGAAGAACAGACCCAGAGCAGTTCTTCCTCCGGCGGCCAAAGCAGTGCGTACAGTGGAAGCGCTCCCTCCGGCGGCACCGAGGGTATGGAATACATCGGCACCTTCACGATCAGTGCTTACACCTATGAGGAAGGCAACTACGCGACAGCATCCGGCGCCACGCCGGTCCCTTACAGAACGGTCGCGATGAACATCCTGCCGTTCGGCACGGAACTCTACATTGAGGGAGTCGGGTACGTCGTCGTACAGGACAGAGGCGGTTTCCCGGACGATTGGATCGACCTGCACATTGGGCACGACCCCTGCAGCAGCTGGAGCATGCCGCGGTGCAAAGTGTATATCGTTCACTGACCCAATGTAACAGGTGAAGTCCGGATACTTATTAGAATCAGAAAAAGAGTGACCCATCCGAAGATCCGGATGGGTCTTTTATTGCAGTAGATATGACAGGAGCCCCCGTTTATCTTTTGCCGGTCACGAAATACGCGGGCACGTCGAGTTCGTTGTGATGCGAAGCGATGATGCCGCCTTCGGACTGCCGGGCGAAGACACCGGCGAACTCCCCATCGTAGCAGTACAGCCCGGTCATGTTGATATACGGGGCAAAATCACCGTCTTCCGCAAGGTCGATGTTGGTCGTCGCATACTGTTCGCAGTACTCCTGACAGATAAAGCCGCTGCCGTAAGCTTTTTCAACGGCTTCTGTCCATTCTTCCTGTGTGCAGGTGACGCCGGCCAGCACGCCGTGCGAGCCGTAGTCATCATAAGGTTTGATGATCCAGGCGTCCTTGTCCGCGAGGACGTCTTTTTTCGTGATGCCGCTCTCCGACATATCGAAGGTGCGGGGGATATGCGCATCGATAAAGGCTGCTTCTTCCTCCGTGAGGAACCGCTTTGTTTCCGCAAGATGCATCGCCAGGAACGTCCACTTCGTATGTACGACCTGGGTGCGGAACGCGCCGCACAGGAACACATGGCCGTCGCGGACGGCCTGCAGGAAAGCGGGGCATTCGTCAAGACGCTGCATGACGTCGATCGTCACGGCGCGGCGGTAGACGGCATCGATCGGCCAACCTTCCTTTGAGTACAGGGTGCCGTCCCGGTAGGTCATCTCGCGCGGGTCGGCGATCTGGCAGAACACGCCGGCTTTCTGGAACCGCCGTGCGAACTCCTCGAATTCACGCACGACACCGCGGTCCAGGAAGTCCACGATCGCGACGTTCAATGGGCGGGGCGCAGGATCTTTCTTCGCGCACGAAGCCGTATCACGCGGATCGTCCCATGTCTCGTACAGACGCAGGAAGGTCTCGATCCACGGGGTGAAAAGTTCGTCGTTCCGGAGGGCGTACTGGCGGAGCACCGCCTGGTGGGCGGGATTGACAAAGAAGGCGCGGTCGAGCTCGTACTGCTCGTTCATCGCGCTGGTGCCGTCGGTGTTGATCTCGCAGAATTTGAAACCGCCGGTCTCCTCGTTGTAGAAGATATCGAACCGCGCCATCGGCAGGAGGCTGTCGTAGCGCGCGTCGATGAGGATGAGCGATTCCATCTCCTGCGGGTACGGAAAACACGTCCGGTACGCAGGGTCGTCCAGGTAATGCCTGATCATCTTGCAGCAGATGCTGTGTGTGACTCTGCAGGCATCTTCGAAGCGTGCCCGGTCTTCCACGGAGAAGATCTTCGGGATGTGCAGCGGCACGTCGATCACGCGTGCGCCGTTGAACAAGCTGGAGTGGTAGATCCGATCGCGCACCTCGCGCGCGCCTTTGCGGTTTTCCTCTCTGTGCGCTTTGATATGGGCGATATAAGCGTTGTTGACTTCCTCCCGGAGTGCTTTGCCGGTCAGAGGATGTTTCTGTTTGTTCATAAAGGATACCTTTGCGGATCAGTCCGCCAGCATGTCGTAGAACGGCGCGAGGAAAGGCTTTTCCTCCTCCGGCAGCTGGTCTTCGGCGTACCGCAGGATCGTGCGGGCGGCCTCGCGTGCCGGATAGCCGTAGATTTTTCCGTTCCATCCGTTCGCCATGAGCGACGATTCGGAGAACTTGATGTCTTTTGCAGTGATCCCGCGCTGTCTGCAGAATGCTTCCGCATGCGCCAGAAACGCTTCGTTATAAATGGTGCCTTTGATGAGCGCCGCGTAGGCATACGCTTTTTCAGGGTCGTTGCCGTCGGCGCCGCGGATCTCGATGTACTGTTTGAGGCGCACGTCAGGGAACACCATGGAGACAAGGTGCTCTGTCATCTGCCGGTCGAATTCTTTGTCCGCGAACAGTTCGCAGACTT
>JAWRJC010000138.1:0-11713 GCA_040307715.1 Clostridiales bacterium
AGTTCCCCCCTGTTCCTCTTCCGTCTTCTTTCCAGTTCGTTCAGATACTTTTTGCGCAGCCGGATGTCATCGGGGACGACTTCCACAAGCTCGTCATCGTTGATGAATTCAAGTGCTTCTTCGAGCGAGTACTTGACGGCAGGCGGCACGCGGACCGCATCGTCGCTGCCGGCGGCGCGCATGTTGGTTTTTTGTTTAGCTTTGCAGGGATTGACGACCATGTCGTCATTGCGGCTGTTCATGCCGACGATCATGCCCTCGTATACCCTTGTGCCGGGCTCGACGAACAAGGTGACGCGTTCCGCGATATTGGACAGCGCATACGGGGTGGTGACACCCTCTTCCTGCGCGATGGCAACGCCGTTCGTGCGCTGCGGGATCTCACCGACAAAAGGCGCAAAACTGTCAAACCGGCGGACCATGGTGCCTTCCCCGCGTGTTTCATTGATGAATTCGGATCGGTAGCCGAGCAGTCCTCTTGTCGGGACAAGATACTCCATCTGGATAAACCCGTTTTCATTGCGCATCGCACGCATTTCGCCCTTGCGGATATTGAGTTTGCTGATGACAGAACCGGAATACTCTTCCGGAACGGAAATGACGACTTCCTCCATCGGCTCCAGTCGTTTGCCGTTCTCGTCGCGTTTCATGATGACCTGCGGTTTGCTGACAGCCAGTTCGTATCCTTCGCGGCGCATGTTTTCGATGAGGATCGAAAGGTGCAGTTCCCCGCGGCCGGATACCTTGAAGCAGTCCGTCGAATCCGTCTCTTCAACGAGCAGACCGACGTTGACCTCCAGTTCCTTGCGCAGACGTTCACGAATGTGACGCGAGGTCACGAACTTGCCGACTTTCCCTGCAAAAGGTGAGTCGTTGACGAGAAAGTTCATGGAAAGTGTCGGTTCTTCGATATGGATCATCTCCATCGGCTGCGGATCGTCGACCGCGCAGATAGTCTCGCCTATGGAAATGTCGGAAATGCCGGATACAACGACAATATCGCCGCATTCCGCTTCTTTGACGGGCACACGTCCTAGCCCTTTATATACAAATACCTGGTTGATCTTCTTGTTGACGACAGTCCCATCCGCCTTGCAGACAGAGACCTGCTGTGCCTCTTTGAGTGTCCCGCTCGTGATGCGGCCGATGCCAAGACGCCCGATATAGTCGTCATAGGCAAGCGAAGAGATCTGCAGCTGCAGCGGCTCCTCCGTCCTGTCCGGATACGGCTGGCAATGCTCTGCGATGGTCTCAAACAGAGGCGTGATATCGAAGCCGTCCTGTCCTTTGAAATTCTTGCGGATCTTCTGGCCGCCCTTCTCGATCTCGATGCCCTCGACCTCTTTCGGATCGCGGACGACGATACCCTGTCTGGCGATGCCGTACAGGATCGGGAAATCCAGCTGCTCGTCATTGGCTTCGAGGTCCATGAACAGTTCGTAGACTTCATCGACCACCTCATCGATGCGCTTGTCTTTCTTATCGATCTTATTGATCAGAAGGATCGGGTTGAGCCCCTGTTCCAGGGATTTTTTAAGGACGAACCGCGTCTGCGGCATCGGACCTTCGCTGCTGTCCACCAGCAGGATGACCGTATCGACGGTCTTCATGATGCGTTCGACTTCGGAACTGAAATCAGCATGTCCAGGTGTGTCAACAATGTTGATCTTCACATCATTGTGCATGACGGAACAGTTCTTGGAATAGATGGTGATGCCGCGTTCACGCTCGATCGCGTCACTGTCCATGACGCATTCCACGATTTCTTCGTTGTCGCGGAATACACCGCTCTGGTTAAGGAATGCGTCGACTAATGTGGATTTGCCGGCATCGACGTGCGCGATGACAGCGATGTTGATGATTTTCTGTTTCTGAGCCACTTGCTCGCCTTTCTGTTTATAAATGCCTGATAGTATTGGTTGACTGTTCGTTTTCAAGGCCGGCGGTCTTACCAGCTGCCGCCGCCTCCTCCGCCGAATCCTCCGCCGCCGGAGAAACCGCCTCCGCCGAAAGAACCGCCGCCGGAAAAGCCCTCCGGCGCGGGCGGCGTGGAGATATAACTGCCGGCAGTATCCATGCAGTGATCAAAGCTGCGGTAGAACATCCAGCTGTTGAAGACAGCTCCGCCGCCGTAAGACGCACTGTACCAGTCCGGCGCTTCCGTATGGATGTTTTCGAACTTCTTTGCCCATTTCTTGGACAGTCCCATCACATATGCGTACGGCAGGATATCATAGAAATACGAAGGATCTTCTTCGACGAGCATCTCCAGTTTGGCCAGTTCGGCGACATTGATGAATTCTTTGAACCCGAGCACCTTGCCTAAAAGATCTGCCCCGTATTTGGTTCTGGCGCGCATGAAGCGGACAGCGAAATAGCCGCTGACTTCCATAAACATGAACAGGATGGCGCCGAGCCGCGTACCAACAGACAGATACATCTGCAGATAGGTTCCTGCCATTGCGAGCGCAAGGAGGACAAGACTGAGGACGGTCTTGAAGAAACGCCCGCCTTTTTTGCTGACATATCTTTTATCCTCGACCAGGATCGCAAGGATGTAGGACCAGACGAGACAGACGACGATGCCCGCGGTGGCACCCATCAAAGCGATGTTGCCGAACAGTCTGGCGATGATCAGACCGCCGAGCAGCGACACGCCGACGGCAATCACAAAGCTCAGCACCCGCCACTTGGACGCAGTCCGGGAGAACAGCCGTTTCCCGCGTGTCTGATAGGAATTGGCAATGGATTCACGGGTTGCCTGATAGGTTGTATAGAAGTCTTCCGGCAGATCCGTCAGATCCGCGCTGTCACCGTAAGCAAACAGACCGTTGAAGAAGATCGCCTCGAAATCCTTTGCTGTCGGCGGCAGATCGTGCATTTTATGGACGGTATAAGCATCTTTGCCTGTTTCCTCAATGGTAAGATACCCTTTATTCGCGAAATGGATCAGCAGTGAGAGGACATCTGCGCGGTCCACGGTCCCGTCGATGATATATCCTATCTCAGCGGGCGTCAGTCCGTCCGGCGGGTAGAATTCGACCGTCTGGACAGACTTCGGATCGCGGCCTTTCGTGAACCACATATAGAGCATCAAAAGGCCGGACGCCAGACCGAGCACATACAGGAACAAATAGGTCTTGCGGTCGCTCAGTTCGCCGGTGAAATACCCTTCCGGGAGCATGATGCCGACTGTGATATAGGAGCCTTGAGGGAGTTCCTTCAATGTATTGATGATGATCGTGTTCCCTTCGATCGACCATTCATAATACTGTTTACCGTAAACTTTATCATCCCCGCCGAACATGCCCTCCGACGGTTTCCCCACAATAACATTCACGTCGGATTCCGCGAATTCCTTGGGCATATTGATGGTGATCGTACTCGTTTTGATCGAGGTCTCCCAGTCGGTCGGGATGACATTGTAATAGAAAACGTCGTAGTCTTTGATGCCGTCATCGTACATCCGTACCCGGTAGGAGTATGTGTACTGATGAGGCTCTCTGACAAGCGTATCGGGATCCCCGATCTTCAGGATCATGTTGCCGTTTTCTTTATATGCGTCATACATGTCGCGCTCGACGGTGATATCCTCCACCTTGATGTTCTTGCGCGTTTTGTCGATCGGTTTGCCCTGCTTGTCGTAATACTGCACGGTGTTTGCCAGCGGGATATACCGGTAGATCCCGTGGATCGGAGAAAGGATCGAGATATCGACGTTTTCCGTGATGTACGCGGAATTGTCATCCTTGACATTGATCGTGACGTCAAACCGTTCCGTTGCAAAATCAGGCGCACTGTCCGTATCGGCGTAAACAAAAGCCGGCAGTGCTGTCAGCAGAACAGCAAGCAAAGACAGCGCGAGCAGAATCCCGCGTTTTCCGAACCGCTTTACTGCCGGTGTGTGCTTTGCTGAATCAGAACGATACTTTGACATTCTCTCTCTCTTCTTCCGCGGAAACTTCGAACATCGGACGTCTTGTGAAGTGGAACAGACCGGCGATGATGTTGCTCGGGAACGTTTCGCATTTGGTGTTGAACTGCTTGACGACTGCGTTGTAGTACTTTCTGGAATTTGCGATGTCGTTCTCTGTCTGCTCGAGCTGCCCCTGCAGTTCCAGGAAGTTCGTGTTGGCTTTCAGTTCCGGATAGTTCTCTGCTACCGCGAACAGGCTGCGCAGGGTCCCGGAAAGGATGGACTCATTTGCCAGTTTGTCCGCTGTGGTCGCGGAGTTCATGACTGCCGTTCTCGCTTCGGTGACATTCTCCAGCGTGCCTTTTTCGTGCGCGGCATACCCTTTTACGGTCTCGACCAGATTCGGGATCAGGTCAAACCGCTTTTTCAGATAGACATCCATCGTGGAAAACGCTTCTTCAACACTGTTTCTCAGCTTGATAAACCCGTTGTATCCGGTGATGAAGTAAATGACGATGATCGCTAAGAGGATCAATATGATGATAACAGCTTTGCTCATGTCAGCCTCCTTTATGGTAGATCACGGAATCGCTTCTTGGCAGCGTTCCTTTTATAAACAGTTATAAACGCCAATCGACAGGTTCTTTCAGGAAGTTGTTCGCACGGCTGAAATACCTGCCGCCGAAGAACCCTCTGTGCGCGGACAGCGGGCTCGGGTGCGGCGCTTCCATAACAAAATGCCTGGTCCGGTCGATCAGATCACGCTTGGATCTGGCGTTGTTGCCCCACAGCATGAATACCATCGGCTCTTTGCGTTCTCCCAGCAGTTCGATGATCCGGTCGGTCAGGATCTCCCAGCCTTTGCCGTGATGGGAGTTGGCCTGGTGCTCGCGGACCGTCAGAGCGGTATTGAGAAGCAGAACGCCCCGCTCAGCCCACTTGGTAAGTGTGCCGTCGTGCGGTTCAGGGATCCCCAGATCGTCGTGCAGTTCCTGAAAAATATTGATCAGTGACGGCGGCTTGGGGACGCCGGGCTGCACGGAAAACGCCAGTCCGTGGGCCTGCCCCGGTTCGTGATACGGATCCTGCCCCAGGATGACGACTTTCACTTTGCTGTACGGAGTGTACTTAAGCGCGTTGAAGATGTCGTACATGCCCGGATAGACCCGGTACGTCGAATATTCTTTTTTAAGGAACTCCCTGAGCTGCAGATAGTATTCTTTTTTGAACTCTTCCGCGAGCAGGTCGTCCCAGTCGTTTCCGATATGGACCATATCGTTCCTTCCCGTTCCTGTGTGCCGGAGAACCGCCGCATCAGTCAGCGATGCCGGACAGTTCGAACAGCGGTGTGCTGAAGTAGCGTTCTCCTGTATCGGGAAGCACGGTCACAACGACCTTGCCCTTCCCGAGCTTTCTTGCCATTTTGAGCGCGACGGCCACGTTGGTGCCGCTGCTGATGCCACAGAGGATCCCCTCTTTCTTTGCCAGGGATTTTGTCGTGTGGATGGCTTCTTCGTCTGTGACGATCGTGATCTCATCATAGATACTGGTATCCAGAATATCCGGGATCAAACCGTCTCCGATACCCATTTGCAGATGCGTGCCGATATTACCGCCGGACAGGATCGCCGCGTTGGCAGGCTCCGCAACATTGATCGTGATCTCCGGCCAGTATTCTTTCAGGATCGATCCGATCCCCGTGATCGTGCCGCCGGTGCCGACACCGGAACAGAAACCGTCGATCGGGCCGCCGACCTGTTCCAGGATCTCCAGCGCCGTGTGACGGGTGTGCGCCAGCAGATTGTCTGTATTGGAAAACTGGTTGGGCACATAGACTCGCGGATCATCCGCCGCCATCGCCATCGCTTTGTCCATGCATGCTGCGATGGCTTTACCGATGTCGCCGGCATCATGGACCAGCTTGACTTCTGCGCCGTACTGCCGCATCAGATAGCGGCGTTCACGGCTGACAGAGTCGGGCATGATGATGATGCAGCGATAGCCCTTGACTGCGCAGACAAGCGAAAGACCGATCCCCTGATTGCCGCTTGTCGGCTCCACGATAATGCTGTCTTCTGAAAGCTCACCGCGTTTTTCCGCCTCTTCGATCATCATCAGAGCGGTTCTGGTCTTGATGCTCCCGCCGACATTGAGGCCTTCGTACTTAACGTATACGTCGGCGTCGTTCGGGCCGGTCATGCGGTTGAGTTTGATCAGCGGGGTGTTTCCAACGGCTTTTAGAATGTTCTTATAGATCATAAATGTTCTTCTTTCTCTTTTGACCCCTGCCTGCGGGGATCTGTACCATGAAAATGGTCAATTTTTCACGCATTATATTGTACTACAGTTGGCGTTGCTTTTCCATAAGAATGTGACCTGCTGTGCGAATCGCCGTATTGCGCAGCGTCCCGTTTATGATGCAATTCTGACAGCGGCCGGCTGATTCATAAAAAGACAATAATTTAACACAATAAATTAATAAAACGTCTGTTGACAAACGTTTTTCACCGGCGTATACTCCGTTACATAAATCAATATCCAAACCGATGATCGAGAGTAGTAAGTACGTGTCCCGAATTCAAAGAGAGCCGCTGATGGTGGGAATGCGGTAAGGACGGCCGGACCGAATGGACTCGTGAGGGCAGGAAGAAAAAGGCGTCGCTTAAGCGATTCCTCGAGTAATGCCTGACGGGAGCTCCGCCTGTTACAAAGGGAGCGGATATCACGCTGTATCCGTATGAAAACGCACAGCAATGTGCATGGGTGGCATAGCAAGACCGGGTCTTGTCCCAAGCGGACAGGACCCTTTTGTTTTTCCCATTCAGCGGTAAGAAAGGAAGTACACCGATGAAAAACAATGACCAGATCCCTTACAAGATCTACCTCACCGAGCAGGAGATGCCCAAAGAATGGTACAACGTGCGGGCGGATATGCAGAAAAAACCCGCGCCCCTTCTCAACCCGGGCACCGGTCAGCCGATGACCGCTGAAGAGCTTGGCGGTGTGTTCTGCGAAGAACTCGTCAAGCAGGAACTCAACAACGACGACCGCTACATCGAGATCCCGCAGAAGATCCGCGATTTCTACAAGATGTACCGACCGTCCCCCCTCGTCCGCGCGTACTGCCTGGAAGAAAAACTTAAGACACCGGCGAAGATCTACTACAAGTACGAAGGCAACAACACCAGCGGCAGCCACAAACTCAACTCTGCTATCGCGCAGGCGTTCTACGCGAAGGATCAGGGTCTCAAAGGCGTGACGACCGAGACAGGTGCCGGCCAGTGGGGCACCGCCCTTTCGATGGCCTGCGCATACCTCGACCTCGACTGCAAGGTCTACATGGTCAAGGTCTCTTATGAGCAGAAACCGTTCCGCCGCGAAGTGATGCGCACCTACGGCGCAAGCGTCACCCCCTCCCCGTCCGATACGACGAATGTCGGCCGCAAGATCCTCGCGGAGCATCCCGGGACAAACGGAAGCCTTGGCTGCGCGATCTCCGAAGCCGTCGAAGAAGCGGTCACGAACGAAGGATACCGCTACGTACTCGGCAGCGTTCTCAACCAGGTCCTGCTGCACCAGTCCATCATTGGTCAGGAAGCCAAGATCGCGATGGACAAGTACGGTATCAAGCCGGATGTTATCGTCGGTTGTGCCGGCGGCGGCAGCAATCTCGGCGGACTCATCGGCCCGTTCATGGGCGAAAAACTGCGCGGGGAAGCGGATTATCAGATCATCGCGGTCGAGCCCGCCTCCTGCCCGAGCTTCACAAGAGGCAAATACGCGTATGACTTTGCCGATACCGGTCAGGTCTGCCCGCTCGCCAAGATGTACACGCTGGGTGCGGACTTCATGCCCTCTCCCAACCACGCCGGCGGTCTCCGCTACCACGGCATGAGCCCGATCCTCTCCGAACTGTACGATCAGGGTATGATGGAAGCGCGCGCGGTCGAACAAACCTCCGTCTTCGAGGCGATCACTGAATTTGCGAGAGTAGAGGGCATCCTGCCCGCGCCGGAATCCGGTCACGCGATCAAAGTTGCCATCGACGAAGCGAAGAAGTGCAAAGAAACCGGCGAAGAGAAAACGATCCTGTTCGGCCTCACCGGCACCGGTTACTTCGATATGTACGCGTACGCGGCATTCAATGACGGCAAGATGAGCGATTACATCCCGACGGACGAAGAACTCGAAGCCAGTTTCGCGAAACTGCCGAAGATCGGCGAATAAAACGGTTCGTGATCAAGCCGGCATCACAACGGCATGGCGGGGGCGTTTCCAAAGTCCTGAAAAGACGGCGGCAGCGCCCTCTTTTCATTCGTCTGTGATTGTCACAGCCTGTTTTGCCATATATAATAATGAGCAAGTTATTCTGAATACATCTGGAGGATAAGAATGAAAGCCATCATCACCGTCGTCGGCAAGGATATGGTCGGCATCATGGCAAAGGTCAGCAATGTCGCCGCGGAAGCCAACGCCAATATCCTGGAAGTCACCCAATCCGTTCTGGAAGGCTATTTTGCCATGATCATGCTGGTCGATCTGTCAGCGGTATCCTGGAGCATCGACGAACTGCAGACCGCGCTCAGAAAGAATGCGGAAGGCATGCAGATCCACGTCATGCACGAAGATATCTTTACGAGCATGCATCATGTGTAAAGAAGAATACCCAGTAAGCTTACATTTCAGCTATTTGAACGGAGAACACTATGCTCAACGTATCTGATATTTTAGAGACCATATCGATGATCGAGGATGAAAACCTCGATATCCGTACGATCACTATGGGGATCTCCCTGCTCGATTGTGCGGACAGCGATATCGACCGTTCCTGCGAAAAGATCTATGACAAGATCCTTCGTCTCGCCGGTAATCTTGTCGCGACCGGTGAACGGATCGAGAAGAAATACGGCATCCCCATCGTCAACAAGCGCGTGTCTGTGACACCGATCGCGATGCTGCTCGCCTCTTCCGGCGGCGATCCCGTAAAGTACGCCGTCACACTTGACAGAGCGGCCAAGGCCATTGGCGTCAATTTCATCGGCGGTTATTCCGCCCTTGTGCAGAAAGGGTTTTCCGCAGGTGACAAAGAACTGATCGCTTCTATTCCGGAAGCACTGGCGAAGACGGACTATGTCTGTTCGTCTATCAATGTAGGCAGCACAAAAGCCGGCATCAACATGGACGCGGTCGCCATGATGGGTAAAGTCGTGCGCAGGACCGCGGAAATGACAAAAGACCAGCAATGCATCGGCGCCGCCAAACTGGTGGTGTTCTGCAATGCACCGGAGGATAATCCGTTTATGGCGGGTGCCTTCCACGGTCCCGGCGAGCCGGACTGCATCATCAACGTCGGTGTCTCCGGCCCCGGTGTTGTCCGTGCCGCGCTTGCGAAAATGGATGATAAAGCAGACCTTCTTATGGTTGCTGATAAGATCAAGAAGACAGCGTTCAAGATCACGCGCATGGGACAGCTCGTCGGTTCCGAAGCAGCGAAGATGCTCGGTGTCCCCTTCGGGATCATCGATCTCTCTCTTGCGCCTACTCCGGCGATCGGCGACAGTGTTGCGCATATCCTGGAAGAGATCGGACTTGAGCAATGCGGCAGCTGCGGAACGACGGCAGCGCTCGCGATGCTCAACGACGCCGTCAAAAAAGGCGGCGTGATGGCCTCCGGCCAGGTCGGCGGTCTTTCCGGCGCTTTCATCCCTGTTACAGAGGATCAGGGCATGATCGATGCAGCGCGGGCAAAAAGTCTCTCTATCGAGAAATTAGAAGCCATGACAGCGGTCTGCTCGGTAGGTCTGGATATGATCGTCATTCCCGGCGACACACCTGCGGAAGTGATCTCCGCTCTGATCGCTGACGAAGCGGCGATCGGCATGGTCAACAGCAAGACAACGGCAGTACGCGTCATCCCGGCCATCGGTCTGAAGGAAGGCGAAGAGCTTGATTTCGGCGGCCTGCTCGGCAGAGGCCCGGTCATGCAGCTTTCAACACTCTCCCCTGCCAAGATGATCGCCCGCGGCGGCAGGATCCCCGCCCCCATGCAGAGCCTTAAGAACTGATCCGCGAAACAAGCAGAACGCAAAAGAGCATCCTGTCTGAGGATGCTCTTTTTTTATCCTGTATGAAGGTGTCAGTCGACAGCTTTCATCGATTCGACCATATCGATCTTCCGGATCTGCGGACGCATGATCAGATTGACGAGCAGCGTGAACAGGATAGTGAACCCTGCCGCGATCAGATAACTCTGCCAGTGGATCGTTCTGCCGAACATGGCGGCGGCGACCTCTACCGTTATGATGATATAGTGATGCAGCCAGATGCCGACAGGCATACCGGCCAGAATACCGATGACAGCCAGGATATCCACCTCCCGGAAGATGTAGGCGGATACTTCAGGGCGGTAAAAGCCGAGAACGCGGATCGTTGCCAGTTCTTTGCGCCGTTCGCAGATGTTGACGTTCGTCAGATTGTACAGGACGATGATCGCCAGAGCGGCAGATGCCACGATCAGGACAAGGATAATATAATCGATGCTCTTGACGGATTCCTCGAAGTTGTCGCTGACGACCTGCGTATCGACGATATACAGAACTTGGTCACTTTTAAGAAGCGCTTCCGCTGCTGCGCCGTCCTGCCCCTTCTTCCCTGCGCGGATGTAAAGGGTCGTGTAGGACGGCGATTCATCAAATAACGATTCGTAGTCCTCGGTGTACATGTAAACAAATGACCCGATATAGTTCTCGCAGACGGCAGTCAGAACGACTTCCTGTTCTATCCCGTCATCTGTTGTCAGCTGCAGGGTATCCCCCGGTCTGACGCCGAGGCGTTCCGCAGACTTTTCGGTCAGAATGACGCTCCCTTTTTCATACGGGATCGGTGTATGTCCGGTGCGCTCACGGAGTGTGATGTAATCCTCGAGTGCATCCGGGTCCTGCGGGATCCGGAATGTGCTCTCTTCTTTTTTTCCGTTTGCCCGGATCGTGACGGGTGATTCACTGAAGGCGCACCATTCTTCTGTCAGGGAGGCATCCGCAAGGATGGCAGCCAGCGTTTCGTCCTCGTACACATCCTCCGGCTGATCGATCTCTGCCGCATAGTCGTAATGCGTGACTTCTCCGTACTGCAGTAAGACAAGGTTGCCGATGCTGTCGCGTATGCCGAAGCCCGCGAGCAGTAGCGCAAAGCAGCCGGCAACACCGATGATGGTCATCAGGAATCTCTTTTTATAACGGAAGATATTGCGCAATGTGACCTTGCGGCTGAACGGCAGTCTGCGCCACAGCGGACCGATCCGTTCCAGCAGGATCCGTTTGCCTACCTTTGGAGCTTTCGGCAGAAGCAGTGCTGCCGGTTTTTCGCGCAGCATATCCCTGCACGACAGCCAGGTCGCCAGTAGGATCATTCCGGTCAGCCCTGCTGCTACAGGAATCGCAACACCGGGGAGCACCGGGGTATCGATGGGCGGCAGCACGTACATCATCGTATAGGCATTGCTGATGACTTTCGGAAAGAAGATGCACCCTGCCGGGATCCCGATCAGACAGCCGGCAGCTGATGCGGCAAAACCGTAAAGGAGATAGTACCGCAGGATAGCGCCGTTGGAGTATCCCAGCGATTTCAAGGTCCCGATACGGCCGCGTTCCTCCTCGACCATGCGGGTCAGGGTCGTCAGTGCAACAAGGGCAGCGATGATAAAGAAGAACACCGGAAAGATCTTGGCGATCGCGCCGATCTTTGCGCTGTCGCTGTCGTATTCCGACATACCGATGTTGTCGCTGCGGTCGCGGATGA
>JAWRJC010000139.1:0-6375 GCA_040307715.1 Clostridiales bacterium
CAGTAGATGACCGCGCCGATCCGCGTGATGTCTTCGCCCTCTTCAAAGGACTCGATCTCCACAGCCACCCCGTGCGGCACTTCCTCTTCGAGGTACAGGAGCAGCTTCTCGCGGATGATCTCCGCGGTGAGGAACCGCTCCGGATGATCGGTGATCATATCCTCCGGGAAATACTGCGGACCTTCCGGCGCGACACGGCCGACACCATCGATGACATCCTGCACATGGACGCCGTCCTTCGCGCAGATGCCGTAGATCTCCTCGAAGATACCAAGACCCTGATAGTATTCAAATGTCCGGATATACTCATCCGGCTCCATCAGATCGATCTTGTTGATGACGAGGAACCGCGGTGTATCGACTTCTTTCAGCTTCTCGACGATCCACGCATCTCCGGGTCCCTTATCCGGCACGCTGTCCACCAGGAACAGGACCGCATCGACTTCCTTGAGTGTCTCAAGCGCCATGCCTGTCATGTAATCGCCCAGTTTGTGCTTGGCCTTGTGGATGCCGGGGGTGTCCAGAAAGACCAGCTGGAGCGGTTCTCCCGCCGTTTCGCCGTTGTAGATGCCGCGGATAGTGTTGCGCGTGGTCTGTGGTTTATTGGTCGCGATGGCGACTTTTTCTCCAAGGATCGCGTTCAGCAATGTGGATTTGCCCACGTTGGGGCGGCCGATGATGCCTACGAATGCGCTTCTCAACTTATTTCTCCAATCTAAATCCGTTCGGGAGCAGTTCCGACAATTCCATGATCTCCAGCGCATCCGGATCGCTGCCGGTCACGACCGTCAGATCCGGGGCGAATTCATACATAAACTGCCGGCACATGCCGCACGGCCAGCATACATCTGCGTCTCCGCAGACCGCGATCGCTTCGAATTCCTTTTCCCCCTGGCTGATGGCGGACGCGAATGCGGCGCGCTCCGCGCACAGACCAACAGGATAGGATGCGTTCTCAATGTTGACACCGGTGTACATGACACCGTTCTTTGTCAGGAGCGCAGCTCCTACTTTGAAACCGGAATACGGCGCGTAGGCGAACTCTTTCACCGCCTGCGCCTGCAAGAACAACTCTCGATACATGACTATCTCCTCACTCCGACTACAGATTGCTTACTCTATCAATGACTATCCTTTGTACTCGACGCACAGCATCGTCAGGTCGTCAAACTGCTCCGCTTCCGCTGTGAACGCATCCACCGCGGTCTCAACGGTCTTAAGGATCCTCTCCGGCTCTGCCTCCTTGCCGGCACTGTTCAGCGCCAGGAGCATCCGTTCCGTCCCGAACAACTCATTGCTGCTGTTGGTCGCTTCCGGCACGCCGTCCGTGTAGACGAACAGTCTGCTGCCGGGTGTCAGTTGGATCTCGTAATTCTGATACTTCATCCCGTCCATCCCGCCGATCACAAAGCCGTGTTTATCTTTGATCAGCGAGAACACGCCGTCCGGTTCCTTCAGCACCGGATATTCATGCCCGGCGTTGGCCGCGGTCAGCTTGCCGGTAGAGATATCCAGTATGCCTGCCCACACCGTCACAAACAGTTCCATAGAATTGTTCGCGCAGATATCGCTATTGGTCATTTCCAGTGCTTTTGCCGGATCCTTCTCGTTCTTCAGATGACCTTTGATGATGATGCGGCTGACCATCATGAACAGCGCTGCCGGGATCCCCTTCCCGCTGACATCAGCAATAACAAGGGCAAGGTGGTCATCATCGATGGGGAAGTAATCATAAAAGTCCCCGCCGACTTCCCTGGCAGGCGTCATGGACGCGTGCAGGGCGAACCGCTCCTGTCCCGGAAATGCCGGGATCGCACTCGGCATCATCGCAGCCTGGATGCGGGATGCCAGATTCAGTTCATACGCGAAACGCTCTCTTTCCGCAGAAATCGTCTCGATCCGGTCGATGTAGTCGTCGATCTCAGAGGTCATGCCTATGACATCATCCGTCAGCTGCCCGATCTCGTTGCGGCGCACCGCATAGCCTGAAACACCGCTGAGATTATCCGTCAGGTTCGTTCTGACCGCTTCACTGTCTTTGACTTCCGTATACTGCCTGATGTTCTTTGCGATCTCCTCCAGCGGGTGTAGGGCGAACATATACAGAACGAGCAGCAGGATCATCAGCAGGATGACCTGATACAGCAGAGAAAGGCCGGTCCCCTGCAGCGTCGAATGGCGGATATCCGATTTCATTGAAGACAGATCATATGTCAAACCGATCAGTACGGCTTTCCCGTCGTGGTTCATCAGATAGGCGTAATAATCAACATAATCGCCTGCCAGCGCAAGGTGTTCTTCCGGTTTTTGCAGAGCCGCGTCGCGGGCCGACTCCTCATGCCGTTCCACAGCAGCCCGCATTGCCGTCTGCTGTTCCTCATTGTCTGCGACAGACACCTCGACACCGATCGGATACACCTGCAGATACTCCGTCCCGCGTACCGAATCCGGCTCCGCCGCACTGAACAGGAAGTATTGCTCCTGATACGCATTCTCGGAATGCCCCTGGTCTGTCAGGACGCAGAAAAGAAAAGCGATATCCTGATCCCGTTTGATCTGGTTGATCCGCGTGATCAGCCAGGAATACACGATTTCCGCGTATAGTTTCTGGTCTTGCGGCGACATCCTTTCTATCTGGTAAGAGGTGGCATACCGCAGCTGCAGTTCCGGATGGTGTTCCGCTAAAAGCGCGCACTTTTCCCAGGTCTTGTTCCCGGGTCTGTAGTCTACGTCATACTCGATATCCAGTTCATCGTCATGTTCGTACCAGTACTTGACCAGCCAGGTATACGCCGGGTACTCCCGGACGCTGTCGATCACTTCCTTGCTGGTCTCCTCCGCACGGTCTTCCATCTGCCTCGTCACGCTGTACGTGGCAAGCTGCAGCTGCGTAAAGTAGGTCAGCAGGGATATCACGGCCATGCCAATCAGGAGCAGTACGGTTATCTGTTTGATAAGACCGGGTTTTTTCTGCAAACGCATTCCTTATTCCTTACTCTCTCATGAGATCCAATTTCATCATGACAGTTTCCTCCGCTGCCCGCATATCCGTCTTTTCTTCTTCTGTCATGTGATCGTAGCCAACAAGATGGCACATACTGTGCACAAATAAGTATACCAGTTCTCTGTCCGCCGAGTGACCGTATTCTTCCGCCTGCCGCTCTGCCTGCGCTGTGCACAGCACGACGTCCCCCAGCAGATACGGACGTTTCTGATCGATGTCCGCCAAATCGTCAAACTGCGGGAAGGACAGCACGTCCGTCACACTGTCGACGCCGCGGGTCTTACGGTTGATCTCCCGGATGGTATCATCATCCACAAAACTGACGCTGATTTCACAAAAAGCGGGGTCGAGCCCTTCGTTCTGAAGGACCAGTTCCGCCGCTTCCTGGAATCTTTCTGCCTGTTCCGGCTGTCTGCCGTCGTAGTAGATATTCATTGCTGTCTCCGTGCCTGTTCATGGCAGCCGTCATCCGCATGGCGTTTCCGCCTGCAGCACTTACTCTTTATTGTTTTTCTCTGCGTATTCATCATACGCCTTAATGATCTTTCTGACCAGTTCATGACGCACAACATCGACGTCTGTCAGGTAACAGAATTTGATCTCCGGCACGCGTTTTAAGATCCGCTCCGCTTCTTTCAGGCCGGACTGTTTGCCCCGGGGAAGGTCGATCTGCGTCACATCACCGGTGATGACCATCTTGGAACCAAACCCCATACGCGTCAGGAACATCTTCATCTGCTCGCGCGTCGTATTCTGCGCCTCGTCAAGGATGATGAAGGATCTGTCGAGCGTCCGGCCGCGCATATACGCGAGCGGCACGATCTCAATGACTTCCCGTTCCTTCAGGCGCGCTGCGCTGTCGCGCCCCAGTACATCGAAGAGCGCGTCGTAGAGCGGGCGCAGGTACGGGTCGACCTTTTCCTGCAGATCGCCGGGCAGGAATCCCAGGCTTTCCCCTGCCTCGACAGCAGGCCTGGCCAGGATGATCTTCTCTACCTGTTTCTTTTTAAATGCGGCAACGGCCATGGCGACCGCCAGATAGGTCTTGCCGGTGCCGGCCGGGCCGATGCCGAAAACGATATCGTTATTCGCGATCGCATTGACATAGTCCTTCTGGCCGATGGTCTTGGCTTTCAGCGGTTTACCGGTATGGGTAAAACACACGATATCCTTGCCGACTCTGCTGTCACGGTAGGAAACGCCTTTATTCACGAGCTCGATCACGTAGATGATCTTCTGCTTGTCGAGCGATTCGCCGGCGTCCACGATATCGATGAGTTCCCGGACGACCTTTGCCGCTTTGACTTTATTGTCTCCGCCGATGAGGAGCGCGTCGCCGCGCTGCACTATGCTGACGCCGAGTTCCTGCCGGATCACGTCCGCATGGCGGTCCATCATACCGAACAGTTCGCTGCGGTCCACGTCCTCCAACGAAATTTTCAGCGTGTCTTCCAAATGTTCTCCCTTTCTTATACAAATGACCCGGAGCGATCCGGGTCATGTTGCCGCTTACGCGAGAAATTCTTCAATGATCTTTCTGACGGTGTTGCCATCCGCGAGCCCTTTGACTTTCGGCATGACGCTTTTCATGAGCTTGCCCATGTTCTGCTTGCCGCCTTCGATGCCGGCCTCAGCCGCCGTCTCAGTCACCAGTTTACGGATGTCATCCTCGCTCATCTGAGCAGGCAGATACGCCTCCAGGACCGCGATCTCCGCTTTGTAGGAATCCGCAAGATCCGTCCGCCCTGCCTTCTCAAAGTCGCCGAGCGCATCTTTGCGCATCTTGACCTGTTTCTTGAGGATCGCGAGGACGTCGCCCTCTTCGAGTTCCTTGCGTGTATCGACCTCGACCTGCTTGATGGCGGCTCTGGCAAAGCTCAGAGTGTTCTTTTTGACTTCATCATGGGCTTTCATCGCCGCTTTGAAGTCCTCCGTCAATCTCTCCTGCAGTGTCATGCATACACCTCTTTTCCGAAGAAATATCCGCTGTATAGACTAATACTTTTTGTTCGCCTTCTTGCGGGCCGCCTCAGACTTCTTCTTTCTCTTCACGCTGGGCTTTTCGTAATGCTCCCGCTTTCTGAGTTCGCTCATGACGCCGTCTCTGGCGCACGAACGCTTGAATCTTTTCAGCGCGCTCTCCAAGCTCTCGTTGTCTTTAACGATGACCTGTGCCATGACCTTTTCACCTCCTGTCATTGTGGAGTACGCTGTTACAACAGCCTTATGATTATACTATCAGCCCGGTGGCCATGTCAACTTTCTCTTTCCAATGATATGAATATGCAGATGCTTGACGGTCTGCTGCCCGTCTTCTCCGCAGTTGAGCACCACGCGGTAGCCGTTTTCGAGCTCCATGGTCTTCGCGATATCCTTGATTTTGCACATCATGTAGCCCATGAGTTCCTGATCGTCTTCGGTCAGGTCATCGGTGGATGCGATGTGCCTTTTGGGGATCATCAGGACGTGCACCGGAGCGCAGGGACCCGCGTCATGGAAAACCATGATTCTTTCGTCTTCGTAGACGATCTTGCTTTCGATCTCTTTATTCGCGATCATGCAGAAAATGCAATCATCCATCGTGTTCGCCTCCTTTTCCATCATTTTACGATACCGCTGTTTGTGTTGCAAGTGCAGGAATCGCTCTGCCTGTTCGAAATCGCGGATCCTGCCGCTATCTGACGACGACGATCCCGCTCCCGTCCGCATCCGCGGCGGTCCCGCTCACGAACCGGTCGGCAAGGTCTTCCCCGCTGCGGATATACGCTTTGACGTAATCGTCCGTATAACCGGACCACAGTCCGTTTTCCTGTTCCTCAACGAGCACGCGCTGCACAGTGCCCAGGTGCTGTCTGCAGAAGCCGGCACTGAGCCGGTCGCCGAGTTCGATCAGTCTCGCGCTGCGCTCCTTTTTCACCGGTTCGGGCACCTGGTCCGGCATGACCGCTGCTTTCGTGCCCGGGCGTTTGGAGTATTTGAACACATGGATCTTTCCGAAGCCGGTCTCTTCCGCCAGAGAAAGAGATTCGGCGAACTCCTCCTCTGTCTCACCGGGGAACCCGACGATGATGTCCGTCGTGATATTGAACAGCGGATCGATGTCCCGGAGCACCTTGACAATGTCGAGGTACTCTTTGCGGCCGTACCGTCTGTTCATCCGCGCCAGAACGCTGTCGCTGCCGCTCTGCAGAGACAGATGCAGATGATGGCAGAGCCGCTCGCTCTTAACGAGACGCGCGACGAACGGCGCATCGACCACGGTCGGTTCCAGAGATGCCAGCCGCACGCGGAAATCGCCGTCCATGCGGTCAAGGTCCGCCAGCAGACCGGGCAGATCTTCATACAGCGCGGTATTGATGCCGGTGAGGACG
>JAWRJC010000140.1:0-35079 GCA_040307715.1 Clostridiales bacterium
AGCGACGAACTGTATCGTCTTGCTGAGGTAGTTGCGGAGATCGACGGCACATATTACACAAGCCTGGCTGATGCAGTCGCGGCAGCCAAGGATGGCGATACCGTCAAACTGCTCAAGGACGCGGCCGGCAACGGCGTGAAGATCGTCTCAGCTGAGGCGAAAGACATCACGATCGATCTGGGTGGCCACACTTATACGATCGACGGCACACTCGTAGGATCGACCGGCACTGAAAGCCAGGCGTTCCACTTCGAGAAGGGCTGCAAGATCACGATGCAGAACGGCACAGTCACCTCCACCAAGGCGAAAATGCTGGTGCAGAACTACTGTGACCTGACTCTGAAGAATATCACACTTGACGGTTCGAACCTTGCGGGCAACAAGCCTTACACGGTGTCGAACAATAACGGCAATGTCGTGATCGGCGACGGAACGACGATCAACGCTGCGAACGGCGGGATCGCATTCGACGTCTGCGCAACAAACTACTATCCGGATGGCACAAAAGTCACGGTGGAAGAAGGCGCAGTGATCAACGGCGACATTGAATACGGTGTCTGGGGTACCGTACCGGCAGAAAACAAAACAGCCCTGACGATCACCGGCGGTACTGTCAACGGCACATTCAAGGTCGACCAGGCGCTTGAAGAAGCAGCGGCTGAAAAGATCACCATCACAGGCGGTTCCTTCAAGGACGACACCGGCAACGCATTCAACGTACCGGCGGACAAGATTCTTGCCAAGGAAGGCGAAGAGACCATGTACACGCTGAAAGATGCGGTCACGGTCACATTCGACAGCGACAACGGCACTGCAGCAAAAGCAGTCAAGATCGTCAAAGGCGCGCTGGTCGAGCAGCCCGAAACACCTGAGAAGGTCGGCTACACCTTCAGAGGCTGGTTCGATGGAACCGAGAAGTTTGACTTCACCAAGGGAGTCGATGAAAATACAAACCTGAAAGCCGAATGGGCGAAGAACATCGCACAGATCGGTGATCAGGGATATCCCACGATCAAGGAAGCGCTCGCGGCAGCGAAAGCAGGCGATACGATCGTTCTGCTGGAAGACGTCACAGAGAACGTAGTGATTAATGGTGACGCAAACGTCACACTGGATCTCAACAAAAAGGCCCTGACCGGGTATCTGGACGTTTACGATGCAGACGTGACCATCAAGAACGGTACTGTCAACGGTACGGTCTACGCCAACGGCTCTTCCACGGATCAGGAATACGGCCACATCACCATCGCGGCAGACGCGACCGTGAATGCCGGCTATGGCGTCATCGTCTGGCAGTCCGAAGTCGGAAACCTCGGATACGGCACGACCGTCGATATCAACGGTACTGTTAACGGTATCGTATGGGTGATGGGTAACATCACAGAACTCGGCGAGCATCCGAGCACCATCAATGTCAATGAAGGCGCAGTGATCAAGGGCGACGAGATTGGTATCGCGCTCAACGGCGCAGCAGTGGTCAACGTCAATGGCGGCACCATCACCGGCACCACCGAAACCGGTACAGGTATCGAGGTGCGCGCAGGCAAACTGAACGTGACCGGCGGCACCATCACCGGCGAAGGCACAGAGACCACCGTTGATGCCAACGGAAGCGGCACAACGACATCCGGTGCCGGCATCGCCATCGCGCAGCACACCACGAAACTGCCAATCGCAGTCAACGTGACAGGCGGTACAATCAGCGGCGCTACGGCGGTCAAAGAGAGTGACCCGGAGAACAACGGTGATGCGGCGAACGTTGTTGTCACACTTACCGGCGGCAAGTTCATCGCCACGAAAGACGGTGTATCTGTCGACGCGGATGATAAGAACATCAATCTGCCCGAAGGCTCCACAGCGGCATTCTCTGATGCAGCAGGCAATACGCAGGCGAACCTGCCGGAAGGCCAGAAGCTGGTCAAGGGCAGCGACGAACTGTATCGTCTTGCTGAGGTAGTTGCGGAGATCGACGGCACATATTACACAAGCCTGGCTGATGCAGTCGCGGCAGCCAAGGATGGCGATACTGTCAAACTGCTCAAAGACACCAAGATCACATCGATCGAAGTGGCAAAGAAGGTCACGCTTGATCTGGACGGCCACGAAGTCAGCTCCGATGCACCGGAACTCTTTGCCATTACAGAAGATGGTGATCTGACCATCACCGGTAACGGCAAGATCACTGGCCCGGCGAACGGCAAGACATTTGACAGCAGGGCGCTGATCACGGTAGACGGCGGCAAGCTGACTGTTCTTGACGGCACACTGACCGCGACGGGCGAAGGCTCCGACGGCATGTATGGCGTATACGTGTCCAACAGCGGCACGGCGGTATTCGGTGCGGAAGGCAAAGAAGGCCCGGCCATCACATCGCACTTTGCGGCGATTGGTACCAACAACACCACGGCACCTGCCAACATCACCGTCTACAGCGGCACCTATACCGCTAACGCGAAACCGACCAATAACGAATGGTGGTCCTACTTCTGTGCACCGGTCTATGCGGCAGCAGCTGGTACATTCGACCTGCAGGGCGGCACGTTCAACGGCTACTACGGTATCTCGAGCCGCTACGCCAATGTTGAGCAGACCATCAAGATGGGCAATGTGACGATGAATGCATCGTCCGGCACGCAGGTGTTCGTTGATGAACAGAGCGGCGCTGCCAGCGCGGCGGACCGCCACATCCAGGCGGCAGGCAATACCCTGACACTGCCTGAGGTCTACGCATGGAAGTCCATTGATGAAGCGGACGGCATGAAGTATGAAGTCGGCTTCTCCCTGAAGGCATTCGACTTCGCGGCAGACAGCAAGGTCTTCACCGGTTTCGCACAGGCGGCAGAGCCTGAGGCAACGCCGAAGTTCGAAGGCATTACGGTCACGGCTGACGACTACACGCTGACCTACAAGGATGCAGCAGGCGCTGCAGTCGATGCGCCGGTCAACGCGGGTGTCTACACAGTCACCGCAGTTGGTGCGGAAGGATCCTCCTACGAAGGCACCAAGAGCAATCCGTTCACCTTCGAGATCACACAGGCGGATTTGAAAGACTGCATGATTGATGCGATCGACGATCAGGGTTACACCGGTGCTGAGATCACACCCGAACCTGCAGTCAAACTGGACGGTTACACACTCACGAAGGATACCGACTTCACCTACAGCTATGCCAACAACACCAACGCCGGCACAGCGACCGTGACCATCACGGCTAAAGAAGGCGGCAACTTCAAGGGTACCAACGCCATCACATTCAATATCACTAAGAAGGATATCTCCGACGCGGTCATCTCCGGCATCGAGTCCGGGTATGATTACACCGGTTCGCCGATCACCGATGACTTTACGGTCACGCTGGACGGCACCGAACTGAATGCAGATACGGATTACACCTTCGAATATAAAGAAAACACACGCACCGGTATTGCGACCCTGACCGTCACCGGCACAGGCAACTACACCGGCAGCGTAAGCACCGACTTCCGCATCCACGGCACGTCCATCAACGATGCTGACGTGACCATCGAGGAAGGCCCGTTCGTCTATGACGGCACGGCCAAGACACCGAAGGTCACTTCCGTCAAGATGACGATCAACGGCAAGGAAGTCACCCTGGTGGAAGACAAAGATTTCACTGTCGAGTACACCAACAATGTCAACGCGGGCACCGCACAGGTCGTCCTCTTCGGCAAGGCGGACTTCTCCGGCGGCCAGATCGTGGAATTCACCATCGGTCCGGCGCAGGTAGAGATCCCGGCGGCGAAGGAAGATCTGGTCTACAACGGCGAAGCACAGACCGGTGTTGCGGCGGCTGAGAATGCACCGTACACACTGTCCGGCAATGTCCAGACAGATGCCGGCGAGTATGCCGCGATGGCAGCGCTCAATAGCGACAACTATATCTGGAAGAACGGCAAGACCGAAAACCAGCTGATCCTTTGGAGCATCACGCCGAAGGCAATCACTCCGGTGATCGCGGCGATCGAAGACCAGACGCACACGGGCGAAGAGGTCACACCTGCCGTTACCGTGACCGCTGAGGGCGAATCGCTCACAGAAGCGGATTACGAAGTAGCTTACAGCAATAATGTTGAAGTCGGCGAAGCGGCCGTCACAGTCACGATGAAGGGCAACTACACCGGCACCGCAGCTGCGACGTTCAACATTGTCCACAAGCATACACTGACTAAGGTCGAAGCCAAGGCAGCGACTTGTACAGATGACGGTAACAAGGAGTACTACGTCTGCGAAGAATGCGGCAAGTACTTCAGCGATGCTGAGGGTACAACGGAGATCGCTGCGGCAGACATCGTTATTGCGAAGACCGGTCATACAGCAGGTGAAGCGGTTCGTGAGAACGAAAAGACAGCGACCTGCACAGAAGCAGGCAGCTACGACGAAGTCGTCTACTGCACAGTCTGCGGCGAAGAGATGAGTCGTGAGACGAAGACGGTCCCGGCGAAGGGTCACAAGTGGGGCAGCTGGGTCGTCGTCAAAGAGGCGACCTGCACCGAAAAGGGCATCCGGTATCACATCTGTGAGAACGATGCGCTGCATATGGAATTCGAAGAGACCGCGGCAACAGGCCACAGCCTGACCAAGGTCGAAGCCAAGGCAGCGACCTGTGCAGAAGAAGGCAACAAGGAGTACTACGTCTGCGAAGAATGCGGCAAGTGCTTCAGCGATGCGGAAGGCACGACGGAAATCACAGCTGAGTCTGTCGTCGTCGAAAAGACTGACGAGCACAGCTGGGACGAAGGCACTGTCACCACAGAGGCGACCTGCACGGAGGAAGGAGTGAAGACCTTCACCTGCAGCGTCTGCGGCGAGACTAAGACCGAAGCTATCCCGGCGAAGAGCCACAAGTGGGGCAGCTGGGTCGTCGTTAAAGAGGCCACTTGCACCGAAAAGGGCATCCGGTATCACATCTGTGAGAACGATGCGCTGCATATGGAATTCGAAGAGACCGCGGCAACAGGCCACAGCCTGACCAAGGTCGAAGCCAAGGCAGCGACCTGCACAGAAACCGGTAACAAAGAATACTGGACGTGTGAGTCTTGCGGCGCACTCTTCAGCGATGCGGAAGGCACGGCCGAGATCACGGAAGATGAGATCCTGATCCCGATGGCCGCACACACACCCGGCGCGGCAGTCCGCGAGTACGAGATCCCTGCGACCTGCACAAATGCCGGCAGCTACGACGAAGTCGTCTACTGCACAGTCTGCGGCGAAGAAATCAGCCGCGAAAGCAAAGAGACTCCGGCGACCGGCGTTCACACATGGGGAGACTGGCAGATCACCACAGAGCCTACGTGTGAGCAGGAAGGCGAGGAGACGAGATGCTGCTATGACTGCGGCATGATCGAGACGAGACCGGTCGAAGCGAAGGGTCACACACCCGGCGAGAAGGTACGTGAGAATGAAGTCGAAGCGACTTGCACAGAGCCCGGCAGCTACGACGAAGTCGTCTACTGCACAGTCTGCGGCGAAGAACTGAGCCGCGAGACGAAGACGATCCCGGCGGGCAGTGGTCATGTATGGGACGAAGGTGCCGTCACCAAAGAAGCCACCTGCACAGAGGAAGGCGTGAAGACCTTCACCTGCGGCGTCTGCGGCGAGACCAGGACCGAAGCCATCCAGGCGAAGGGCCACAAGTGGGGCAGCTGGGTCGTCGTTAAAGAGGCGACCTGCACCGAAAAGGGCATCCGGTATCACATCTGTGAGAACGATGCGCTGCATATGGAATTCGAAGAGACCGCGGCAACAGGCCACAGCCTGACCAAGGTCGAAGCCAAGGCGGCGACCTGCGCAGAAGAAGGCAACAAGGAGTACTATGTCTGCGATGAGTGCGGCAAGTACTTCAGCGATGCCGAAGGTACGACTGAGACCACCGCAGAGGATGTCGTCATCGAAAAGACTGACGAACACAGCTGGGACGAAGGCACCATCACCACAGAAGCGACCTGCACGGAGGAAGGAGTGAAGACCTTCACCTGCAGCGTCTGCGGTGAGACTAAGACCGAAGTTGTCCCGGCGCTCGGGCACAAGCTTGAGAAAGTCGAAAGAGTAGAACCGACCACCTCCTCGGATGGTAATATTGAGTACTGGTACTGCGAGAGATGCGGCAAGTACTTCTCTGATGCGGATGGCACGGACGAAATCGCGAAAGAAGATACCGTCATCCCGAAGACGGCTGAAAATCCGGCAAGGATCAAGAACCTCTGGGCAAGCCAGCACGATGTTGGCAAAGTCCTGTTCAAATGGACCGGGACGACGAATGTGAACCCGACGAGCTGGACAGTGAAGTACAGAACGAAGAAGGTCGAGGGAGGGTCCTGGAGCGATTGGACGTACAAGACATTCTCAGGCGACACGTATCAGTACTGGTGCCCGGTGAAAGCGGACTACGTCGTTGAGATCCATGCCAAATCCAGCGGGGACAAAGAGTACTCGAGAGGTATCATCACAACACCTGCCGGCGGCAAGTATCAGGCGATGAAGACGGTGTATGTGAAGAATGCGGACACCGGCAAACGGATCACGGGCGATACGATCACGCTCAAGAAGGGCGAAACGATCAGGATCGCACCGGACTATGAGTATCCGGTCAGCGATTCTGCGAAGAGACCGAGGCTGTACTGGAACCAGATGCTCTACGATACACATACGTCAAACAACTACTCCGGTACGGAGAGCGGCGTACACAGTAATGTCATCAGCATCTACACATCGGATGATTTTGAGTATACAGCCGGTATGGCCACCGGGGCAGTCACGATCGAAGGCGCAGAGACCGGCACGGCGATCCTGGTCTGCCGTGCGCCGAACGGCCGCACGAAGGTCTTCACAGTGAAAGTCACTGAGTAAGTGCGCATTTGAAGATCTGTAAAACAGGATCTCCTGCAAAAGAGCAGCAAAAGACCGGGGAGAGCGATCTCCCCGGTCTTTGCGATTCTATTGCGAAAGGGGCTGTGAGGGCCTCTGGGGGCTGTTTTAAGAGGCGAAAGCCGGTCAGTCGAGGCTCTGTGCCTTTGCGGCTTTCAGAACGTCTATGAGCAATACACCGCCCTGAGGAGGGCGGCCCGGTCTGTTCGCCGTCTTACTGCAGTATCTGCGCCGGGATTAAAAAATCAAAAAACCACGCATCAGATGCGTGGTTTTTTATTGGTCGGGCTGACAGGATTTGAACCTGCGGCCTATTACTCCCGAAGCAATCGCGCTACCAAACTGCGCCACAGCCCGACACTCGCACGGACAATTATATATCAGGAATCGCTCCGTGACAAGTGGAAAAAAATCTTTTTTGAAGAGGACCGCTAATGCTAGTCTTCGACCCGCAGCACGTTGTCTACGGATTCGACCAGATCCTTGGCGCGGATGTCGTCGAGCGCCGCATCGAGGTCTTTGCGCGCGGTTTCGTAAACGATGAAGAGCAGCGGCACGGAAGCCTCATCCTGCCTGCCGCCGCGCTGGACGACGGACTTGACGCTGATGCCATGTTCACCGAACGCGAGCGCGATGCTGCCGAGGACGCCGGGGCGGTCGATCGCTGTCACACGGACGTAGTAGCGGTGTTCGCCTTCTCCGGCGGCGGTCAGATCCGCGTCGTAGCGCAGGAGCGGAACACGGTCGAACGCATTGCCTTTGCCGATCGCGACGGCGATCTCGATGACATCGCCCATGACAGCGCTGCCCGTGGGAAGCGGTCCCGCACCGCGGCCGTAGAACATCAGGGAATCCACAGCACTGCCGGTGATAAAGACGGCGTTGAATTCATTGTTGACACTGGCCAGCGGATGCTTTTCCGGAACAAGTGCCGGCTCGACGCTGCAGAAGACCTTGCCGTCTTTCTGCGCAGCGGAAGCAAGTAACTTGATCCGGTATCCGGACTCTTTTGCGAAACGGATGTCGTGCGCGGCGATGCGGGTGATGCCCTGGCGGGCGATATCGTCCGGTCCGATCTTGATGCCGAAAAGCAGAGAGATCAGGATAGACAGTTTGTTCGCGGCATCGATGCCTTCCACGTCCGCGGTCGGATCCGCCTCGGCGAATCCTTTCGCCTGCGCGTCGCGGAGCACATCCGCATAGTCCTTGCCGTAATCGCTCATCTGCGTGAGGATGTAGTTGGTCGTGCCGTTGAGGATGCCGTGCAGTTCGGTGAACGTGTTGGCGAGCAGCGGCGAAGTGACGGCATTGATAATGGGGATGCCGCCGGCGACGCTCGCTTCGAAGCGCAGCATGACGCCGTTTTCCTGCGCGATCTGCTGGAGTTTCTCTCCGTTGGCCGCGATAGCGGCTTTGTTGGCGGTCACAACGTGTTTGCCGTTCGCGAGCGCCTGCGCCATATAGGTCGTCGCCGGTTCAATGCCGCCCATGAGTTCGATCACAATGTCGATCTGCGGATCGTTCAGGATGTCCGCAGGGTCGGTGGTGAACAGCACCTGCGCCTGTTCGCGGGTGATGCCGATGTCGGCGCCGCGGTCCGCTTTGATGGTGCGGCAGAGGATGCGGTCGATACGGATGTTAAGCCCGGTCGTTTCCTCGATCGTCGCGCGGCCCTGTTCGAGAGTCTGCCAGGTGCCTTTGCCGATGTTGCCAAAGCCGAGCATGCCGGCGTGGATGGTTTTCATTTCTTTCTTCCTTAATACAAATGGGATCCGGTTTGCGGCAGCCGTCCGCACGGGAAACTGCGGATATGCTGCTTATCTGTTATCATATCACAACTGCGGGTAAATGCGGTGTTGAATGGACAAATACGGCGGTTTTTACTATGATGGGAGGAGCTCATAAACTGCGGCCTGCGTATCCGGCAGGGCGGAGAACAAGAAGAGCGATTCTTTCAGCAATAAGGAAAAACAAAGATGGAAACAGCGAACAGACAGTATTTCAGCGGCAGCAGCACCTACATCGCGGACGACGACCTGCTGCAGGTCACCAACATCGCCATCGCGCTCGGCAAACCGCTCGTCATCAAGGGTGAACCCGGCACGGGCAAGACGGAACTGGCGGTCGCGATCGCGGAAGCGCTGGGCATGCCGCTCATCACGTGGAGCATCAAGTCCACGACCAAGGCACAGGACGGTCTTTATCATTACGATGTCGTGCAGCGTCTCTACGACAGCCAGCTCGGGGAAGAAGGCGTCGACGACATCGCGAAATACATCACTCTGGGCAAACTGGGGGAGGCGTTCAGCGCGGACGAAAAGGTCGTCCTGCTGATCGATGAGATCGACAAGGCGGACCTTGAGTTTCCGAATGACCTGCTGTGGGAACTCGACAAAATGGAGTTTTACATCCCGGAGACGAAACAGACGGTGAAGGCCAAGGAATCGCCCATCGTCATCATCACGTCCAATGCGGAGAAGGAACTCCCCGACGCGTTCCTGCGCCGGTGCGTGTTCCATTACATCGACTTTCCGGACGACCTCATGATGCGCCGGATCGTGCTGGCGCATTATCCGGACATCGAGGAACACATCCTGCAGTCGGCGCTCGAAGCATTCTACCGGGTGCGCGAGATCCGCGGGCTGCACAAAAAACCCAGCACGAGCGAACTGCTCGACTGGATCCGCGCGCTCCGTTACAGCGGCATCGAGGAAGCCCGCATTGAAGAGGAGATCCCGTTCGCGGGCGTGCTGCTCAAGAAAAACGAAGACCTTGATCTTCTGGACCGCGAAAAACACCGTGGCTTCGGCCGCAGATAACGCTGCCGGCCATGCACCGGCGGAAGAGAACCATTAGATATCATGTTCCTATCCCTGTTCTACTACCTGCGTGCCGGCGGGCTCAATGTCTCCCTCACGGAGTGGATGACGCTGCTCGCCGCCCTGCACGAAGATCTCCATCAGGACAGCATGTCCGGCTTTTACACGCTGGCGCGGTCTGTCCTCGTCAAGAGCGAAACACAGTTCGATCTTTTTGACCGGCTGTTTTTGGAGTACTTCGGTGAACTGGCGAAAGAGAGCGGGGCGAGCCTCAGGGAAACGCTGCCGGACGAACTGCTCCGGTGGCTGGAGCATCCGGAACTGACGCCGGACATGATCAAGGAACTGATGGAGACGACCGGCCTTTCCGCGGCGCAGATCGAGGAAATGTTCCGGAGGATCCTTGAGGAACAAGATGAGGAGCATAACGGCGGCAGCAAGTGGATCGGCACCGGCGGGTACAGTCCGTACGGCCACCACGGGAAAAAACTCGGCGGGATCCGCGTCGGCGGGGAAAGCCTGTACCGCAGCGCGTTCCGGGTCGCCGGGGAGCGCCGGTACCGCGATTTCCGCAGCGACAAGACGCTCGACAGCCGGCAGTTCCAGATGGCGTTCCGCAGGCTGCGGCAGCTGTCCGACCACAATCTGCAGGAGAAGACCGAACTCGATATCGACGAAACGATCCGCAAGACCGGCGACAGCGGCGGCATCCTCAAGATCGTGAAGAAGGCGCCGCGCCGCAACGCGGTCAAACTGATGGTGCTGATCGACAGCGGCGGCAGCATGGACTACCACCGCGGTCTGGTGACGCTGCTGTTCCAGTCGATGCGCAAGGCCGGCAACTTCGAGGACGTGCGGTTTTACTACTTCCACAACGCGATCGGCGATTCCCTGTACACATCGCCTGTTCTGGCATGGACCAGCCGTGTGGAGACGGACTGGGTGCTGCGCAATATCCCGTCCGACTACAAAGTGCTGATCGTCGGTGACGGCGAGATGGCGATGTATGAACTGTACGGCGGGTTTTACTGGGGTGAGTCCTTTGAGACCGACGCGCGCGGCAGGCGGAAGATGCGGCGGTTCACAGACTTTGCGGAGCGGTATCCGCACATCGTCTGGATCCACCCGCAGGAAACGCCGGAGAGCAGGACCTACTGGAACGAGACGTGGTGGGAACTCGCGAAGGTCTTCCCGATGTTCCCGCTGACACTGGACGGCCTCAACGCCGGCATCCGCAAGCTGCTCGTCAGCCGTTGATCCGGGGGAGGGGAATCGTGTATTTTCTGCGATTCCCCGGGTTTTTTGCGTGGAAATCTGTTGACACCGGCTGAGTCAGCCCATATAATGTCTAATGTCGCGAATCAGGACCATTCGGTCCGCGAGGAGCGAGCTAAACGTTTTAGTCATGCCGAAGCAGATCAGCTCACGGATCCCAGTAGGCAGCGCCGAAAACAATCGGCGGGGAGCGATTCCCGTGCGATCCAAGTAGGTAGAAAGGAATAAGAGTTATGTCTTCGACACTCGCAAAGCCTCAGGAAGTAGAACGCAAGTGGTATGTCATCGACGCAGAAGGCCGCAACCTCGGCCGCATGGCATCCGAAGTCGCCAGCATCCTCAGAGGTAAGAAAAAAGCCACCTTTACCCCCCATGTGGACTGCGGTGACTATGTTATCGTGGTCAATGCCGAGAAGGTAGAGGTCACCGGTAAGAAACGCAAGGAAAAGATCTACAAGAGACACACCGGTTATCCGGGCGGCCTCAGAGAGTGCACCTTTGAGGAGCTTATGGAGAAACACCCGACCGAAGCTGTCCGTCACGCTGTCAAGGGCATGATGCCCAAGGGCAAGCTCGGCAGACAGATGTTCAAGAAGCTGAAGGTCTACGCCGGCCCCGAACATGAGCATCAGGCGCAGAAACCCGAAGTATGGGACTTTTAGGAAGGGAGATAAAAAATGGCTAAGATGCAGTATTACGGAACAGGCAGAAGAAAGTCTTCTGTCGCGAGAGTAAGATTGGTTCCCGGCAAGGGCAACGTCACGGTCAACGGAAAGTCCCTGGATGATTACCTTGCACTGGAGATCGTCAAGAGAGAGGTCAAGAGACCTTTCGAGATCGCTGGCTGCGAAGGTCAGTTCGATGTGATCGCGACCGTCACGGGCGGCGGTTACACGGGCCAGGCGGGTGCGCTTCGTCACGGCATCGCGAGAGCGCTGTGTGAAGTCGACGCTGAAGCTTACAGACCTGCTCTGAAGGCCGCTGGTTTCCTGACCAGAGACCCCAGAATGAAGGAAAGAAAGAAGTACGGTCTGAAGAAAGCGAGAAAGGCAAGCCAGTTCTCCAAGCGTTAATCAAACCTTACAAAAAGAACAGACGATCCATTCGGATCGTCTGTTTTTTATTCTGTGGAACGGAATGGACCAAACCGGTCTGATCAGCGGTAACTGTCTGCGAGCGACAGCACGACCTGCTTCTGTTTGTCAGAAAGCATCCGGAAAGAGCGGAGCAGCGAGGCTTCATTCTCGTCTATGGTGTGCAGCGCGGGCGGATCACTCTCCTCATCGACATGACCGATCAGAAGGTCAACACTTGTTCCAAAATAGTCCGCCATTTTCATAAGGATGGTCAAATCAGGTTCAACATTGTGGTTCTCATACTTATTGACTGATTGTTGACTGACTCCCAATACACCGGCGAGGGTCTTTTGTGTAACGCCTTTTTCCAGCCGTAGTCTCTTCAAGTTCGTAATCATCGGCAAAAACAACCCCCCTTCTAAACTAGTTAAATTCTAGGTCAAATGGAATTATAATACAAACAACTATCGGTAGTCCGTATAAACTGTTACTTTCAGTATAATATTCTATTGAAATAAGATGCGATCGAGGACTCTTCCTGTTCTGTGTCCATGTTTGTCCCGTGTAAGGAATCAGATACAAAAGAAAGCGCCCTTCTGGCAAAGGGCGCTTTCCGGTAATGGATATATAATCAATGTTCTGCTAAGGAGAAAGCAGTTTGCACGCAGTTAGCAATTGCTAACTTCAATATCAATATAGCAGACAGCAAACGGTTTGGCAATCCCTTTTTGCAAAAAACACAAAAACATTTGCACAAATGTGCAAATGTTTCTTCTCCGGGGGACAGTTGTACAGCAGCTTAAGCTGCCGGACCGGTCTATACGGCCGGGGCCTCTTCAGCGAGCGCTTCTTTCAGAGCGATCGAAAGCTGGTCCGCGCAGGAAGTGCTTTTGTATCCGCAAGTATTGCCCGCGAGGATCTCCGCGACTTTTTCGGCATCCATCCCTTCGATCAGTTTGCAGATCGCTTTGAGATTGCCGTCGCAGCCGCCGAGGAACCCGGCGTTTTTGACTTTACCGTCTTCGAGTTCGAATTCGATGTGCACGGAGCACACGCCGTGCGGTGTAAACTGGTGTTTCATCTCTTTTTCTTTCTTTCCTTATGTTTATTTCGCATTTGTGTTGACTTACTGCTGCAGTCAGTGCATCTGCCTGCACTTTTCGCTGCGGAGGGAGAGCGTTTCCATGATGGCTTTGACCATCGGCTCCGCTTTTTCTTTTTCGCCGCCGAGGACATAACTGTCAAGTTCCATCGTCTGATCGATCAGTTCCTGGTCGATGCTGTCCAGGAACGGGTGGTCCATCTGGTCGATGGAGCGTGTCGTTACGGCGAGCGCTGCAATGGCCCTGGCCAGCTTAGGATCGGCAAGTCCCTGTTCGGACGCCGCGGAATCACTGATCTCCCCGAATCGTTCGGCCAGCTCTTCCAGGAATTCGTTGTGCCTGGCTGCCAGTGCTTCTTTTGCCGCATATTCGGAGGCGGCTTTCTCCGGGTCGTAGCGGATCAGCATGAGGATCACGGCCACGAGGATGAGCGGATAAGAGATGACTGCCGCAATGCCTTCGTGCCCCTTGATGACCAGGACGAACAGCAGAGCGATCAGCATCTGCAGGATCATGAGCCCGATGCCGATATGCGCAATAGGTAGTTTGAAAAACTTGCTGTACTTGACGCCGGAACGCGCGGTACAGGCGATGGTGGTGATGATCGCGATGAAGATCGTCACGGTGGAGAGCAGGAACTCCATGCGGTACAGAGAGTTCTGTTCCGCGCCGGAGGCCATCATCACAATACCGAACAGGATCGCTGATGCGGCGATGATGATCCCTGCAATGTCTCTTCTTACAGTCATGTCATAATGCCTTTCTGCACGCGGGCTGGACACTCCGCGGATCACAGCAATAACGTGACGGTTGGTGTTTGGATGCATTATACCACACCGCAAAGATTCTGTAATAAAAGATGTTTACAATTTGCCGGCAGATGCTATAATCGGCTTATAGAAGGCTGACAGATGCCCGACCGACCAATGCATCTGGAGGCCGCGATATATCATTCAGTTTTTCGGATATTGTCCAGGGTTCTCGAAAAGCGCTATCGCACGCAGTTAATCCGCAATATCTTTTTTGATATCTGAAAGGAGAACGTGATGGGAAAAGAACTCGTTTTTCAGGCGCTGCGGCATGAGAAGCCCGACAGCATTCCATGGGTCCCGTTTGCCGGTGTTCACGCAGGTGCCGTAAAGGGCTACACCGCGGAGGAGATGCTTAAAGACGCCGATAAGATCGTCGAATCGCTGATTGAAGTCAACAAACTCTATATGCCGGACGGTCTGCCGATCCTGTTTGATCTGCAGGTAGAGGCGGAGATCCTCGGCTGTGAACTGCTGTGGGCGAAAGACAATCCGCCGTCGGTCAAGAGCCATCCGTATGAAGAGGGCAAATCCCTCCCCTGTGTCTGCAAACTGCCGGATGAAAACAGCGGCCGTATGCCGATGATCCTCGATGCGACAAGACGCGTCAAAGAAGCCATCGGGGACGAGACCGCACTGTACGGTCTGATCTGCGGTCCGTTCACACTGGCTTCGCATCTGCGCGGTACCAACATCTTCATGGATATGATGATGGAGCCGGAGTACACGAAGGACCTGCTCGACTTCTGCGGCCAGGTCGCGATCCGCATGGCGGGCATGTACATCGATGCCGGCTGTGATGTCATCGCTGTTGTTGACCCGCTGATCAGCCAGGTGTCCCCGAAGCATATCAAGAAGGTCATGCTGGATACGTTCAAGGGCGTGTTCGACTACATCCGTTCGAGAGATGTCTTCTCCTGTTTCTTCGTCTGCGGCAACGCGACCAAGCAGATCGAGGTCATGTGCGAGATGGGGCCGGACGGCATCTCCATCGATGAGAATGTCAATCTGCCTGAAGCGAAGAAGATCACCGACTCGTACAACATCTGTATCGCCGGCAACATTCCGCTGACGACGACCATGCTGCACGGCAACCAGCAGGACAACATCAAGACGGTCATCGACGAGATCGACAGCATCGAAGATAAAACAAACTTTATCGTCAGCCCGGGCTGCGACATGCCGTACGCAACACCGATCGAGAACACCATCGCCTGCGCGCAGGCGGTCAAAAATCCGGAGACATCCCGCAAGATGGTCGAGAACTACGAGTCGAGCTGGGATGATATCGAGGTGGAGATCCCGGACTATGCAGCGTCCGACAAAGTCATCCTCGAACTGTGGCTGCTCGATCCGGACCAGTGTGCGGCGTGCACCTACATGCAGGCGTCCGCACTGGATGTCTATGAAGAAGTCAAGGATCTGATCGAGATCAGGACCTATAAGTATTTCATCAAAGAGGATATCGCACGTACCCAGAAGATGGGGATCGCGCAGCTGCCGTCGATGTCTCTGGACGGTGTCGTGGAGTACAGCTCGATCATCCCGAACCGGGATGAGCTGATCGCCAAGATCCACGAATACTACGACAAAAAACACAAGTAACCAGGGTGTAGAGCAAGTCTGAATGAGAAGGCGCGCGGCATGTCATTGGCATCCCGCGCGCTCTTGGCACACAGCACAGGATGAGCCGGTGCAAACCCGGCTGAACAACATGATCAGAACGGTATTACTGTCCGGGTTTCTCGGAGCGGGCAAAACAACACTCCTGCAGCGGCTGCTTGACGGCAGGGAACGCACAGGCGTGATCATCAATGAATTTGGCGATATCCATATGGACGGGACGCTGGTGCGCAAAGAAGGCATCGAAATGGCGGAACTCTCCAATGGATCGATCTTCTGCGCCTGCATCAAAGACAACTTTGTGGATGCTCTGATCGAAATGTCCGGCAAGGATCTGGATATGCTGTTCATCGAAGCCAGCGGACTGGCGGACCCCTCCAACATGCCGACGATCATGGAGGGCCTGGCCGGCAAGCTCGGCGGCCGGCTCCGCTATCTTGGCTCCATCTGCGTGGTGGATGCCAATGCGGTGCTCCCGCTGATGGATGTCCTGCCGGCGATCAGTGCACAGCTCGAATACAGCAAGCAGATCATCGTCAACAAGGTGGATCTTGTCAGTGAGGCGCAGCTGCTGCAGATCGAAGAGGCCATCCGCAACACCGCACCGGGCGCAGTGATCACAGCCGCGACGTACTGCCGTGTTGACACAGCGGCAATGCTGGCTGCCATGGAGCAGCAGGCGGGCGGGCCGGAAGGCCGTGAGACCAGCAACACCTACGAATCGCGTCCGGTCGTATTTTATCTCACCTGCAAAGAAGCGGTCAGAAGGGAACAATTGGAGGCGTTCCTCCGGGACATCGCGCCGGAAGCGTACCGGATCAAGGGCTTTGCCCCGACAGAATGTGGTATGATACAGGTGAGCATCAGCGGGGACCAGATCGAATTCGACCAGGCGCCCGCCGGTGAGCTGGAAAATCGTATCGCAGTCATCACCAGAACAGGTATGCGCGCTATGAGCGCGATTACAGCGGCAATCGACAGCAACGGATTGAAGGGGTTGATATGCGTATAACAAATGAATTGTGGACGATGTCCGGCAGGGAGTGTGACGCACTGGCCACAGAACTCTTCACCATACAGAATAATCTGGACCGCCCGGAAAAGCGCTATAAAAGACTGTTAAAAGAGGCGGTCTCATTGAAAGACGAGGTTGTTGATGATCTTCAGCTGCGAGCCGTCTACAATTACTATGACAATATCTTTCTGAAGGACGATGTTCTCGTCATCGACGGAAACATGTTCGTCTCAGAGGTGTTGAACGGGGTCCATCCCAGCCAGTTCCTCGGCGCCTATGTGTTCGTCCTGACGGCGGGGGATTTTTCTTATTCGGACCGTCCCATGATGGACCAGGTGTTCTATGATCTGTGGGGGACCGCTTTTGCGACCGCTGCACGTCAGCATCTGCAAAAGCACTTTGCGCAGGACGGCCGGATCAGCGAAGTCTTCGGGCCCGGGCTCTTCGGCATCCCGATGGCAACGATGCAGGGGGTTGCGTCCATGGTCGATGCCGGACGCATCGGTGTCACAGTCAATGCGAGCAATTTCCTGCTACCCGTCAAATCCTACGGCGGAATCATCTTCCGGGTCTCGGAGAATTACAGACCGCGCGGTGCCACCTGCGCGACATGCCTTGGGAACAGACTCAGTTGCAGTCTCTGCGAATATGATCCAAAGAGGCATCTGCATCCAAAGGACTGAAAGGAGCCCTATGCGTATAACGAATGAAGTCTGGTCGATGACCGGGAAAGACTGCGAGACGATGGCGACCGAGCTGCTGATCGACGCGAATGACCTGGGCAGACCGGAAAAGCGTTACCAGAGAATGCTGCGCCAGGCGATCGAACTCAAGGACAGGATCGTCGGTGATATTTCGCTGCGGGCAATTTATAACTATTACGATGATATTTACCTTGCCGACTCGATCCTCGTGATCGACGGCAAGCCGTTTGTATCCAATGCACTGAAGAATGTCGATCCGAACCAGCTGCTGGGCGCTTACGTGTTCGTACTGACAGCCGGCGACTTTTCGTTCCCCGAAGAGCCGATGATGGAGCAGGTCCTGTTCGATCTGTGGGGCACGGCTTTTGCGACCGCGGGGCGCAAGCATCTGCAGGCGCATTTTGCGTCGGAAGGGCGCATCAGCGAGGCCTTCGGCCCGGGCCTGTATGGCATCCCGATGGAGTCGATGCAGGATCTGGTATCCCTGGTGGATGCGGACCGGATCGGGGTGAGCGTGAACGACAGCTGCTTCCTCTGGCCGGTCAAGTCGTACGGCGGGATCATCTTCCGTGTGGCGGATGACTACAAACCGCGCGGCGGCTCCTGCGTGGCCTGCAGAGGCTCAAAACTCAGCTGCAACCTGTGCGAGTATAACCCGAACGGAGGAGCGCAATGAGCACGTATGATGATTTCAAATGCACCGGGCGGTGCGAGGAATGCGGCCGCTGCAACGGGATCAATAAAATACTGAAAGCGGACAACAGGAAGACGCGCATGATGTACTTCCCCGACGACTTCGTGACGGAGAGCGGCGGAGAAGGACTTGGCGCGGCTTTTGACATAGGGACGACCACGGTCGTCGGGATGCTGTGGGATCTTAAGACCGGCAGGATGATGGACATCCTCGCCGAGACCAACCCGCAGAACAAATACGGCGCAGACGTCATTTCCCGCATCACCTACTGCGGCAGATCGGAAGAAAAACTGGCGGAGCTCAGCGGCCTGATCCGCAGCAAGATGGATGAGATGCTGGATATCATGTGCACGCGCAAGGCGCAGGAGCAGACGGACGGGCGGCAGATCAGCCGGTCGGAGATCCGGCGGATTACGGTCTGCGGCAACACCACGATGTCGCACCTCGCCGGCGGCTACGATCCGATGTCACTGGCCCTCGTGCCGTTCACGCCTGCGTATGAGGGCGAACTCGTCCTGCAGGCATCCGATATGAAGATCACGGCAGCGCCGGACTGCACGGTCACGATCATCCCGAATCTGGCCGGCCATGTCGGCGGGGACATCAACGCGGGCATCGTGGCGAGCCGGCTGCTGGCCCAGAAGGAACTGACGCTGTTCATCGACATCGGCACGAACGGCGAGATGGCCCTCACAGACGGCGAACGGACGCTGGTCTGCTCGACGGCAGCGGGGCCGGCCTTTGAAGGTGCCTGCATCTCGCAGGGCATGCGCGCCAGCACGGGTGCGATCGAGAAAGTGGAAATCAGCGGCAGCGACGTCACATTGTCGACGATCGACAACAGGGCACCCGTAGGCATCTGCGGCAGTGGCCTGATCAGCGCCGTGAGCGAGATGCTCCGCAATGGCGTGATCGACGCGACCGGCAGAATGGACAAAAAGCATCCGCGCGTCCGGCTCATCGAGGGCAAACCGGTCTTTATCCTGGCCGAGAAGCCGAACGGCGATCCGGTCGGCCTGACGCAGAAGGACATCCGGGAAGTGCAGCTCGCCAAGGGAGCGATGCAGGCCGGGGCGGCCATCATGTTGAAGATCCTGGGCAGAAAACCGGAAGAAATCAGAAAGGTGATGCTGGCAGGGGCCTTCGGCAACTTCATCGACCGCGAGGCGGCTTCCAGGATCGGGCTTCTTCCCCGCATCCCGCTGGAGCGGATCGAACCGGTGGGCAATACCGCCGGGGCAGGCATCTCCATGGTCCTGATGAACCGGAAGGAAGCGGCGCTGGCCCGCGGCATGGCATCGCACGTGGAGCACGTGGAGCTGGCGGCCTGGCCGGAATTCGATATGGAATACATGAACGCGATGTCGTTCGCATAAAGAGTCATTTGCATAAAAAAGAGCGATTCCTCGTCACCGGGGAATCGCTTTTTCAGTATATGCAATGAGCCCGCCGGAAGGCCGACATGTGCGCTCCGGTCAGAGCTGCGCCAGTGCGCCGGTACCGTTGGGAATATCGAGGTGCGCTTCATGAGCCCCGATGATCTCAAAGAATTTCTGCTCGGTCTGCTCATCAAGGAAGGTCGGAGCTTCACCGGCAAGGATCTTCCTGACTTTCGCAGTCAGATGATCTTTGATCGGCGGCTTGCCGTTCTGTTTCCATGTGACTGTCCGCTCCCGCTGGAAGAACTCCGGAATAAAGAACTCTTTTCTAAATCCTTTCATCGTCTCTTTGCGGGTCAGGAACTCGCCGCCGGGGCCGACTTCTTTGATCATATCAAAGCAGAGCGTTTCATCGGAGACTTCCATGCCGCGGGCATACCGCGCAACGAAGCCGAGCATCTCGTTGGCAGCAACGATCGCCTGCAGACAACCGCCCTGCCCAAGCGCCATATAGCCGTTGTCGTGGACGAAATTCTGTCTGCCGTACAGGGAAGCGCCCATGCTGAAAATCATCTCTGATCCCATCTGCAGGTCGCAGTCTTTGGCATCGGTCGCACCGGAGATGCCGAAGGAGGGAAGTCCGAGATATCTTCCCATCTCGCCGATAAAGGTGTTGGTGATGCTGAACTCCGGGCCGCCGAACATAAAGGCAGTCGTTTTCATATCCATGATCGTGCCGCCGACACCCAGCATGAACGGAGCACCGGGGGTTTTCAGCTGATGAATGACGAGCCCGGCCAGACATTCGGCAAGACCGACACTGACCGCGCCGGCCAGTGTGACAGGACCGGTCATGCCTGCCATGACGCCGGGGCAATGGACCAGCGGGATGCTGTACTCGGCGCAGAGAAGGATCTTGGCAACTTCATCCTCCGGGGTCTGCAGGGGAGACAGAGGCTCGGTGTACATGATCATGAAAGGCTTTTCGCGCAGAGCGTCATATCCGCCGGCCTGCGCAGCAGCCATGTCGATCATGCCCTGCAGGCTGTACGGGTCGGACGCTGCGGTAAGAAGCGGTTTTTTGGAGTACTTTCTCATGGCCCAGAACTGGTACAGGTCAGAAATGCGTCCGTCTTTGTCACCAGCCCACGCATAAGGGGAGACGTAGTCGATATTCTTACAGGCCTGGGCGACTTTCATGACATCGATACAGTCTGCCAGTGTGCTGGTGTGAAAATCGCCGGTTTCAAGATCTGCGAACTCAGGGACTTCTGTTCCGAGACCGTAAGTGATCACATTCGGTTCCAACGGAACAGCCGGCTCTCCGTCAGTATCATAGAGACAGTAGGATGCAGGGGCGGATGCGACGGCATCCAGGATCATTCCGGAGGGGATCTTTACCAGGTCGCCCTCGACCGCCGCGCCTGCGTCTGCAAGGAGTTCCTTGCCTTCCTCGTGCTGCACCGTGATGCCGATCTCTGCGAGGATCCGCAGCGAGTTCTGATACATCTTTTCAAGCTCATTGTCACTCCATCTCGAAAAACGGGAAATGCCATCTTCTTCGCGGTATCTGATCATGCCATACCTCCATTTTGTGGGATATCCTTTGTAATCCGTAAACTCGTACAACGATTTTTTGAAATGCAAGTATTTTCTGAATATCGTAATATTAGCACTAACCGCATAACAATTCAACAATTTTCGAATTGACGAATCGAAAATCGCACGCCTGTTGGCATCCGCATGTTTGGCCGGTGAACAGGCGATTCTAGTACTTTTGCACTAGATAATTAGCCTGTTATAGGGGCGGGTAAATTCTTGAAAAAAACAATATCTCTTTATATCATTAAAGTACAAATAAATACTGACTGAAATTCACTGAAACCAACCAAATCAGTGGGTTTTAGCACCAACGGTTTACATTATGTCCAGGATGTAAATGTTCCTGCCGGCACCAGCCAACCACCGACAGCAGCCAACCATCAGATTTTACTGTTTAGATAGGAGGAACCTGTATGGAAAGGAACATCCCCAACAATGTAAATTTTAGTGTACTCAGCCCGGAGCAGATCCAGAAGATCCACCGTGCCAGCGTGACAGTTCTGTCCGAGTTCGGTGTGAAGATGGACAGTGCCCGGATGAGAGAGGAACTGCAGGCAGCAGGCGCGCAGATCTGTGAAAACGACATCGTCAAGGTGCCGGAACAGTTGATCAACAAGTGCCTGGAGACGGTCCCGAAGGGGGTCAGCCTGTATTCCAGAGATGGTGAGGAGATCATTAAGATCGGCGCGGAGAACAACATCTACTTCGGCGCCATTATTGACGTGGTCAATGTCCTCGACCATCACACCAATAAGGTCCGCAAGATGTTCCGCGAAGATGTCAAAAACTTTGCGGTTCTGGAGGACTATCTCGACAGCATCAGCTATACCACACCGGCAGGCATGTTCAACGGTGTCGATCCGCGCATCGCGTCGCAGATCGCCTTCCTCGACACCTGCCGCTACTTTACAAAGGCCCAGAGCATCGTCACCGCGGAGTGCGCGGGGTTTGAAGACTGCATGCATGCGGCACAGGACTTCGTCGGCGGCAAGGACAAGCTCGCCGAGAAACCGTTCATCATGTACTACGCAGAGCCGATCTCCCCGTTCATGCATGTTGACGAGTCCGTCAAGCGCATCATCGTCTGCGCCGAGAACGGCATTCCGATCACCTACATGCCGTACAGCATGATGGGCGGCACCGCTCCGGTCACCCCGGTCGGCGCTTTGATCCAGAACAATGCGGATGTCCTGATGGGTCTCGTCATGAGCCAGGTCATCAAGCCGGGCGCGTCCTTCATCTACGGCTCGATGCCGACCGTCTTCGACATGAAGACTACCGTCGGTTCGTACGGCGCGCCGGAGTTCCACATGTGCGTCGCCGCCTCTGCTGATCTGGCGGACTTCTACGGCGTTCCGTTCTACGGCTCGCACTGCCTGTCCGATGCGAAGACGATCGACGCGCAGTCCGTGGCGGAGTTCGAGATGTCCATGATGTCCACGATGATGAGTAAAGCCAATCTGGTCCACGATGGTCCGTTCCTCGACCACGCGAACAACATCACGCTGATCGGCCTGCTGCTGTTCGATGAGATGTTCCACCAGACCAAGGCATACGTCAACGGTGTCGACACCAGCGACGAGATGATCGACCTGATGCTCAAGACCATCAAGGACGTTGGCCCGGGCGGCCATTACCTCGAAGAGAGATCGACTCTCAAGAACTTCAAGAAGATCTGGTATCCCAAGCGGTTCAAGCGTCTCATGGAGAACCCGGACGAGTCCGACCTCATGGACCGCCTGATCGCGGAAGTCGACCATATCCTCGAGACGCATGTACCCAAGCCCCCCACACCGGAGCAGGAAGAAGTCCTCGCTTCCTACGAAGCGGAGTTTATGTCCCGGTATAAATAGGTTATTGGAAGAACCAGCTTTCACGGAAACGGCATAAAAAGGAGAACACGTATGGATATTTTGGAAATGATCGCAAATGACGTTGTGGAAGGCGAAATGGATGAGATCGCAGATCACGTGCAGGAAGCGCTCGATGGCGGCATGGAGCCTAAGAAGGTGCTCGACGAAGGGATGCTCAAAGGCATGAACACCGTCGGGGAACTGTTCAAGGAAGGGGAGATGTTCGTGCCGGAAGTCCTGATGTCGGCAAAGACGATGGACGAGGGAATGGAGATCCTCAAGCCGCTGCTCAAAGAGGGCGACGCCACCAAGGCGGGCGTCGTCGTCATGGCGACCGTCAAGGGCGACCTGCATGACATCGGCAAGAAACTGGTCTGCATGATGCTCGAGGGTGCGGGTTTTGAGATCCACGATCTGGGCGTTGATGTCACACCGGAAGAGATCCGTGACGCCGTCAAGGACAAGAATCCGGATATCGTCGGGATGTCTGCGATGCTGACCACGACGATGCTGTCCATGCAGGACACGGTTGCGCTGCTCAAGCAGGATGCAACGACTCAGAACGTTAAGATTATGATCGGCGGTGCACCGGCGAACCCGGATGTGGCGACCGAGATGGGCGCCAACTATTCGGCGGACGCATCCGCAGCTGTCGATCTGGCGGTTTCCCTTGTCAGCTAGTGAAAGGAGAATAGATATGCAAAGAGACTTTGGTATCAATCAGATCTACGCAAGACCTGGAAAAGTCGGATACGGCATGGGCCTTGGCGTCATGCTCCTCGATGAAGTCTATCCGGGGTTCCCGGGGGATCTGCGCAATGCAAGTGCATATCCGTATCCGGTCCAGTATGAGATCATCGAAGGCGCAAACTGCTACAACATCGGCTGGACCACAGGCGCAGGCGAAGCTATCATCCCCGCGATCGTCAAAGCGGCGAAGAAGCTTGAAAAGCTCGGCTGCAGAGGCGTACTCGCGGAGTGCGGATTCTTCGCTTACTATCAGAAGGACATCGCCGGTGCGGTAGATATCCCGGTCTTCATGTCGAGTCTGCTGCAGATCCCGTTCATCCAGCAGATCATCGGCCCGAAGAAGTCGGTCGGCATCTTCTGTGCGACATCCGGCAACCTGACCCCCAAGCACCTTGAAGCGGTCGGCGTAGACATGAACAGCAACTTCCATATCAAAGGCGCGATGGACGGCGACGGCTGCCCGCAGTTCCGTTCCCTCTGGGATGCGTCCACCAGACCGGACATCCCGACCGCTAACTATGAGATCGCGGAGCGCGACATCGTGAACAGCGTCAAGGACTATGTGAAAGAGTATCCGGACATCGGCGCGATCATGCTCGAGTGCACCGGCTTCCAGCCGTTCGCAAGAGCGATCCAGAGAGAGGTCGATCTGCCGGTCTTCTCCTGGTCTACCCTGATGGACTATGCATACTCCGTCTGCTGTCACAGAGATTTCTACGGCCACGTATAAAGCGCGCAGCGGGAGCGATTCCTTAACAAAAGAAGCGCTTTGACCGTTTCGCGGATATGGATCAAAACCGGTATTATCTGGATTTGGGTTAAGGAGTAAGAAAATGAAAGAGTCTAACAGATTGGATCATGCGGTATTCTGGCCGCCTATGATCATCTTCCTCGGCCTGGTCGTGCTCTCCCTCGTCAATGAGGACGCCTTCGCGACCACGGTTACGACCGCCTTCTACTGGCTGGTCGGCAACTTCGGCTGGCTCATGAGCCTGCTGGTCACCTTCGGTGTTGTATTCTTTATCATCATTATGGTGAGCCCGTGGGGCAGGATCCGCTTTGGCGGCAAGGATGCCATGCCGAAATACACAACCTTCGAATGGTTCTCGATGGCCCTGTGCGGCGGCATCGCGATCGGTATCATCTTCTGGTCCGTCGCGGAGCCGATGAACTTCCTCATGGCGCCCGGCGAGGGCATTGAGGCAGGCACACCGGCAGCCATCAACTGGGCGATGGAGCACGTCTTCCTGCATTGGGGACCGTCCTCTTATTCGACCTACATCTTCTTCGCTGTACCGATCGCGCTGGCTGTTTACAACTACAACCAGCGCCTGACGATCAGCTCCTCGCTGTACTTCCTGATCGGCGACCGCGTCAATGGCGGCTGGGGCAAACTGGTCGACTGCATCTCCCTGTTCGCCATCGTCGGCGGCATGACCGCCAGCATGGGCATGGGCACGATGCAGCTGTCCACCGGCATCCAGTATGTCATCCCGGCATTCCCGATCAACGGCGTGACCTGGCTCATCGTGGCTCTGGCGATCGTAGCGATGTACGTCCTGTCTTCGCTGACAGGCATCGACCGCGGCCTCAACTGGCTGGCGAACCAGAACGTCAAACTGTACATCTTCGCGATGGTCTACATCATCGTTGTCACAGTTCCGGCGTTCATCGGCATGAACTGGGTTGAGTCCTTCGGCGGCTACATCAACAACTTCTTCCACATGACCACGTATGCAGGTATCGCAGGCGCGACCATGGACGGCGGACAGCTCTCCGTCGACATGTTCCCGCAGTGGTGGGATATGTTCTACTGGGCGAACTTCCTGGCCTTTGCGCCGGTCGTCGGTGTCTTCCTCACCCGCCTGACCTACGGCAGAACGATCCGTGAATTCCTGCTGGCCAACCTCATCGCACCGTCGATGTTCTGCCTGCTCTGGATGGGCATCTTCGGCAGCGCTGCGATCGACAAGCAGATCAACGGCAAACTGGACATCTGGACCGTCATGGGCGAAAGGGGCAACGAGGCTGCTACCTATGAGTTCTTCCAGAGCCTGCCGCTCGGCACGCTGATCCTGATCATCTTCCTCGTGATCCTGATCATCTCCTTCATCACAATGGCTGACTCCATGACTGCTGCTGCAGCGATCATGTCCACCTCCGGCTTCAAGGCGGAGGAGGGCGAGCCCCCGGCATTCCTCAAGGTTATCTGGGGCGTTGTCATGGGTCTGTCCGCATGGGTCATGATTTCCTTCGCCGGTATCGACGGCGTCAAGATGATCTCGAACGTCGCCGGCTTCCCGATCCTGCCGATCGCCATCCTGGCTACGATCTCCATGATCAAGGGTATGGCGCGTGCATACCGTGAAGGCGACGCGGTGGAGACCAAGGAAGAACTGGCGATCCGCCGTGAAAAAATGAAGCAGATGGCTGCTGAGAGAAAGGCGGCCAAGAAGGGCGGAAAAGCCGCTGCAAACGCGTAAGCAACTTATGAATACTCCGAAATATAGTGTTGATTTGTATGAGTGATCCATATCCGATACGTTAGCGCTGTTTGCCGGGCGGGGAGAGATCTCCGCCCGGTTTTTAAAACCAGAGGATAAGAAAGGAAGCATCACATGTTCACGATGTCTGAGAAGCAGCTGCAGGAGATCCACGCAAAGACGGTGGAGATCCTGACAAAGTACGGGATCCATGTGAACGACCGGCAGGCAGCCGAAGATCTGGCCGCATTCAGCGGCTCGTTCGAAGAGCACCCGAAAGGCGGCTATACGGTGCGCCTGACAGAGGATATGATCGAACGGGCGCTGGCGAGCGCGCCGGCGCAGTTCACCCTGACCGGGCGGGATGCTGCCCGTAGTGTTGTGATCGGGGAAAAGGGGACCACAGCCATGCTGCCGTTTTCCGGTGTGCTGTATAAAGTGGATGCCGGCGGCGTGCGGCGCCGTACCGTTTGGCAGGATTTTGTCGACTCGCAGAAACTGTCTTATGCCAGTGAAGAAATCAGTGTCTCCAGCATGCTTACGCTGTTCCCCGCGGACCGGGGCAGCGCCGAGGAAACGCAGTTCGACATGGTCATCGAGACCATACTGGATACTGACAAGCCGGTACTGGCGGCGGCCAATAACGGGCAGTTCTCGCAGTTCTCGCTGGACTGCCTCGAGGCGGTCATGGGGGATCTTGACCGGTATTACACGGTGGGCACGGTCAACAGTTTGTCCCCGCTGGCCTGGGATGTGACCATGCTCGATACGATCCGCGTCTTTGCGGAACGCAATCAGCCGATCCTGATGGCATGCTGTTCGACGGCGGGCATCACGTCGCACATCGATCTTCCCGTCACGCTTCTGACCTGCAATGCGGAGATCCTCTTCGGGCTGGTCTACGCGCAGATGCTGCGGCCGGGCGTGCCGGTGGTCTACGGGCTGACGTCCGCGATCGGCGACTTTGCCTCGATGGGGCTCTGCATCGGGGCGCCGGAGACGGCGGTGCTGTCCGGAATGACAGCCTGCATGGCGCGCTACTACCATCTGCCGTACCGCAGCGGCGGGGGACTGAATGACGCCAAGTGCTGCGATCCGCAGGCGGCGTATGAGTCGTATATGAGTCTCTGGAATACCTTTGAAGAGGATGTGGATCTCTGTCTGCACGGGCTCGGGATCCTGGAGTCGTTCAATGCGTTCTCGTTCGAAAAGATGATCATGGATGAGGAGATCATCCGGTATATCCGCAGATACAGGGCGCTGGATTTTGACGACTATGAATGGAAGGATGGCCTGGTGGAGCAGATCGCATCCGACGGGCATTACTATGACTATATGACCGACCGGGCGACGCTGAAGGGGATGCGCAAAGCGTTCCTGAAGCCGGTCGTCTCCGACCGGGCCGGCAATGTGTCCTGGGAGACGGAAGGCAAGACGTTCATCGATAACTGCAGAAAGGTCATCGAGAAACGCCTCGCCGCCTATGAACGGCCACCCATCGATGAGGATGCTGTGCTGCACCTTGAAGCGATCCGGGCGGAGTATCTGGCAAATCTGGCAGAATAGTTTTTACAGAACAGGCTGTTTGTATTGGCAATGGCTCCGTTTTGGTATATATTAGACATAGTCTAATGGATATAATCTAATAGCATAGACGAGGCAACAAAGAAGCAATAATAAGGAGGACAGTAGTATGATCACGACAACGATGACAGCGGAAAAAGCACTCGCGGGATTTGGATCCGGCATTGACTGCTCGCAGGCGGTGTTCGCGGAACTCGCACCGCAGCTGGGCGTAGACAGAGAAACGGCACTGAAGATCTCCGCCTGTTTTGGCGGCGGCATGTGGGAAGGAGAGACCTGCGGCGCTGTCGTGGGCGCGATCATGGCCATCGGCCTGAAATACGGGCAGGGCGATACCGTCGATCCCGATAAAAAGAATGCCATGCTGGCAAAGGCAGCGGCGTTCCGTGCAAGGTTCACAGAAAAGTATGGCAGCTGCCTGTGCAAGGAAGTGCTCGGGTATAAGATCCCCGAGGAAATGGAGCAGATCATGGCGGAGAACAAGTTCGGCAATGTCTGCTGCCATCTGGTCACGGATGCCTGCCAGATCTGTGCGGAGATCCTGAACGAAGACTGATCCGGAGGAGCGATGGCATATGAATGATAGCAGCTTGGATATTCGCGAAGCGATCGCGGCAGCGAAGGTAAAATGCCTGGCGGGAGAACCCCTGACGAAGGAGGAAATGGTCCGCCTGCTGGATATTCCCGTGGACAGTGAAGAGGATCATCTGCTTCGCCGGACGGCAAAAGAGGCCGCGATGGAGATCACGGGCGGCAAAGGCTATATCTGGTGTGCGGTGGGCATGGACTTTGTGCCCTGCAGCATGAACTGCGATTTCTGCTCGTTTGGCGAGAAGTGGCAGGTGATCAAAGAACCGCATCATGTCACAGAAGAGGAAATCCTGGAGAGCGTCCGCCGGTATGTCAAGGGCGGCGCTGCCTACATCGTGCTGCGGACGACGGAATTTTACAGCGTGGACCGTCTTCTGTCTTACATTCCTGTGATCCGCAAAGAGGTACCCGGTGAGTATGTCATCATCCTGAACACCGGAGAGATGACGCCGGAGACAGCCGAGAAGGTTGCGGCGGGCGGCGTCTATGGGGTCTACCATGCGCTGCGGCTCAGAGAGGGTACGGATACGCCGTTCGATCCTGCGGTCCGCATCAACACGATGAAGAGCGTTTCCGGTTCGCCTCTGAAACTGATCAGTCTGACCGAACCAGTCGGTCCGGAGCACACCAGTGAAGAGATCGCCGAAGCGTTCCTCAATACGGTCCGCTGTGGTGCGGTGATCGGCGGAACGATGGCGAGATTCCCGGTACCAGGAACACCCCTGGGCGATACCCGCCGTCTGACTGACGAAGAAATAGCGCATCTGGTTGCAGTACTGCGCCTCTCCGGCGGAAATGTCGTACATGACATCTGCGTCCATCCCGCATCGCCGCAGACAATGGAGAGCGGCGCCAATGTGATGGTCGTGGAGAGCGGGGCGATCCCGCGGGATACGGACTTCGCCGAAAACGACTGGCATGACACAAGTATGCTGCGTGCAAGACAGCTTCTTGAGGATGCGGGGTACGCAGTGTCTTTCGTTGACGTATGATGATTCCATGCTGCCGGGCTGGTTCCCTGCAGCGCTGGTTGAAAGGAAGAAAGACCCCCGGCGGACGGAGATCTGCCGGAGGTCTTTTATGATGGGAAAACTATAATATGGATGTTTTTCTATTGGATCACTTCCTCGTAGTGATAGGTCGGAGCGGGACGGCCGGGCATGAGCGATTCCATGACGAGATAACTAGCCTCCGCCTTGCCTTCACACGCTTTGCCGATCAACCCGCGGACCATCTCTTCGAGGCTTTCCGGGGACATCTGCGCGCGTGCATTGAAGGTCAGCGTGACAGCCGGCTCGTTCGAGGAAGCGCCGCGTACGGACAGAGTCTCCATGCCACCGGTCAGGTTGCCAACCAGGAAGCAGGTCTCGCCTTCGATCATCAACTTGATGTGGCCGACTGGCGCATCGGCGGCTGTGCAGGCAGTGCAGGCTGCCTTGAGCAGTTCCTCCGCAAAAGCTTTCCAGTCACAGGAGGCGTTGGTCAGCCGGACCGTTGTGTTGAGCCATCCGAGAACGGCTTCGCCTTCCGCATAGGTGTCGTAGTCGACGTCGATCAGATGGGTGCCTGCCGCGTCCTGTTGCAGGAGATCGTCCAACCAGTCCTGCACACCGGTGCCGTTTTTGCCGCTGATGAGGAGAACCTTGGCGAGCGGATACTGCGCCGCGGTCTTCTCTTTGAGCGTCTGCGCCTGTTCCTCCGAGAGGGTGTCGATCTTGTTGATCAGGATGTAATCGGCTTCTTCAAACTGCTTGCTGACGATGTAGGCGGAACTCCTGTGCAGCCCTGCATTGCCGCCGGCGAGGATATCGGTGAGTTTTTCGGGATCTGCCAGAACGCTGAGCGGGGAGATGACGAGTCTGTCGGCACAGCGGTCCTTGAGTGTCTGCATGATGGTGGCAGAAAGATCTGTGCAGCTGCCAACGGGCTCCGCCAGGATGATGCCTTCGCCGATCTTTCCGAGCAGACTGTCGATCGCGCCTTCAAGCCCCGGGAAGTTGCAGCAGAAACAGCTGCCGCTGACTTCTTCGGTAAAGGTGCCCGCGGAGCGCTCGAGATAGCCGGTATCGACGAGTGCGGTCGCCTGGTCATTGGTGATCAGGCCGACTTTTGTACCATTCTCGCTGAGCATGGCGGCGACGCGGTGCATCAGGGTCGTCTTACCGCTGCCTAGGAAACCGCCGATCAGGATAATGCGTGATTTGTTCATGGGGGACTCCTTTCTTATTTCAATTCTTCAGCTGCCGGCTCGGGCAGCATTGTTTTTTCAAATACTTTTGTAAATACCAGGCCTGCCAGGATGCCGCCAACAGTAGGAGCGAGCATATAGACCCAGAAGAATCCGCCTGCGCCGTCCGGCCATGCTGCAGACCCCCAGCCGAAGAGCAGGGAGACGATGCGTGGGGCGAAGTCTCTGGCGGCGTTAAAGCCGGCCTGGGAGACAGGCCCGAACAGCCCGATGCAGATGGACAGGGTGAGACCAACGAAGACGGGCCAGATATCCGCACTGGGCCGGCCTTCATTCGCTTTTTCAGTCATGCAGAAGATCATGAGCACGAGGATGAAGGTGCCGGCCGCTTCAGCCAGCATTGCGACCGGCATGGTGACCCAGTCATTGTCGCCGATCTGATAGTACTCACCGAACATTTTGGCGGAAGCCATGGACTCCGGTGTGCCGCGGACGATCCCGTTCGCAGCTTCGTAGTCTGCAATCGCACCATGAAAAACGGCATAGACCATTAGACCTGCGCAGAAGGCGGCGATGAACTGTGCTGCCAGATAAGCAGGGACCCTTTTCCAGGGCAACCGTTTCGTAACGGCCATAGCGAATGTCACTGATGGGTTGAAGTGGGCGGCACTGAGGTGCCTGGTCGCATAGATGCTGACCATGACGGCGATGCCCCAAACGGCGCCGATCTCCCATGTGCTCGCGAATTCGCCGAAGCAGACTGCCAGCGCAACAACGCCTGTACCGAAGAACACCATCATGAAAGTGCCCAGGAATTCGCCGAGAAAAGCTTTGCGTGTTTCCATATGATCGCTCCTTTCGGAAAAAGTAAAAAAACCACCGCACTAGGTCGGTGGTGATGCCTTGGGGCCTGGACTCCCCCTTGTTGGACATGGTCTATTAGACTTGCTCTAATGGCAGTATATCATGGTCTCCGTGCATGTCAAGTTGTGAAAATTCCATCCTTGCGATATACTTTATGTAGTAATAACGCATAGCCTTGTCCAGCAAATCCAACCAGAGGAAGGCATATGACTTACAAAGACTTCATGATCCGCTTTTTCATGGATCTGGCGATCCTGTTTTTAGCAATTTTTATCCTGCTGGAGCTGCATTTCAAGCAGTTTTTTGCGGTGCTGTTCGCTGCGGCGATCATGTTCCTTGCGGATTTCATCTACTGTAAAATCCGGCACCAGGACTGGGTCCCCGGCAAGGCTGCCCGCAAGGCAAAAGAAGAGGAATACCAGCGCCGCTACGACGAGCGTAAGGCAAAGAAAACCAGATCGTGATGCGTGGAGACAGAAATATGAGCACTATAAAAGAAGGGGCGGCGGCCCCGGAGAAAAAGAAAAAGAGCCCGCTGGACGAGCCGACCTGCGCCTGCAGAGGTGCGAACCTGAGCAAGTTCATCCAGCCTGTGATCCTGGCGATTCTGAAAAAGGGGCCTTCTAAAGGATACGGCATCATACAGGGGACCACAGACTACGCCACCTTTGACAAAACGCCGGATGCCACCGGTCTGTACCGGATGCTGCGGCAGATGGAAGAGAAAGGCCTGATCGAAAAACTCGATACGGACGAGTACCAGATCACAGCCGAAGGCAGGATCTGCCTGAAAACATGGAAGTGGACGCTGCGGGAGTATGCGGATAACATCCGTTCTCTGGCGGATGAGATCGATGCCTGAACAGACGCGGGGCCGGAACCCCCTGCGCGCATAGCAGATCGTTAAGAAATGAGGAGTCCCTGGACGGACTCCTCATTTTGTGTGGTTGGTGATACCGCTTTAAAAAAGCAGTGATAGGAGCAGTGTTAGTTGGCGGCCATGTCCTTGCACGCCTGGGCGAGTGCCAGGATGTTGTCGTACGGTGTCTCCGCCGCCATGTCGCAGCCGGTGGCGAGGATGTGGCCTCTGCCGTTCGCGATGCGGATGCGGTCGCAGGCTTCTTCGTAAGCGGCCTTGGCGCTGCCGGTCATCAGCACGCCTGCCGGGTTGATGTTGCCCATCATGATCGTGCCGCCTTCGCCGTCTGTGAGCGCCTGGTCAAGGTCGACCATATAATCACCGGAGAATGCGTTGACGCCAATCTCGTGCAGCGGCTTCATGCGGTTGCCGGAGTCGTCGCATACATGGGTGAAGAAGTATTTGTATTCGGGCAGGTTGTCCTTCAGGTTCTGAATGGCAGGCGCTGCCCATTTTTTGAACATCTTGGGGCTGATCATGGACCCGCTCGCGACAGGCTCTGCGGGCAGGGCGATGTCGGCGCCAGCTTCGTGCAGCATGCGGAACATCTCCGTGCTGGCTGCGGTCGTGAAGTCGATCAGCTGTTTCATCAGATCCGGCTTCATCATCAGGTCGAGCATGAACGCCTCGGTGCCGCGCATCATCGCCGCGACGGTGAACGGACCTGCGATATCGACGAGAATATACTTGCGGTCGCCAATCAGTTCCTTGACGTGTTTGCACTGGTTGACCATGTTCATGGCGAACTCGTTGGCTTCGAGCATCTCGCGGATCCTGCTCTTGTCGAGCTGCGGGATCTGTGTATCGGGATCATCGATGCAGGAACCGGTATCGATGGAGCAGCCGACCTTATCGATGTTGATGGAGCAGCCGAATGCATTGAGCCACGCGGTGAATACACCTGCCACGCCGCTGACGATGTCGGTCCCGAACTCGTCGGTCCACTTGACGATGCTCGCTGCACCGCTGTCCGGACGGCTGTAGAGCTGGCGGTAGGAAACGCCTTCGGTCTGGCAGGTCCATGCGCCGCAGTCGACGAGCGCGAACGGAGTGCGGTCAAACGGCTGTCCTGTCAGGACGGCGTCGATTCTTTCCTTCGAAGTCATTTCTTTCATGATGATCCTCCTTTTCAAATTGGGACGGGTAAAACAAAACCCCTGCGCTGTAAATGGCTGGGGCGAATGTGCAAGAGGATCCCTGGACAAAATCCTACTAAAACACTTGGTGGACTTACTCTACTATCAGTATACTCATGATACCTATCTTGTCAATAGGAAAATAAAAAGACAGATGCAGGATCTGTCTTTTCGTTTTGCTTACTATGTGCCGGTGAAGGGATCAGCCTTGCTGCCTTTTATGCTCCGTGTGGGCGAGGGCGGTGGAGATGATCTCGTTCACATGCTCGTCATCGAGCAGATAGTAGATATTCTTGCCTTCGCGGCGCGTTCTGACAAGCCCTGCGGACTTCAGCGCCTTGAGCTGGTGGGAGACGGCGCTGTCGCTCATGGAAAGCGCGGCGGCGATATCGCCGGTGCAGCGCGCTTCCTCACTGATGAGCAGAACGATGCGCATACGTGTCTCGTCACCGAGCACCTTGAAAAAGGCGGTCATATCTTCCACAGCGTGAGGCGGGAACAGCGGCGTCTGTGCTCTGCCGAGGGCGGATTTGCTGTCGTTGCGGGACATTGTCTGCACCTCCTTACAGATTGCGCACGTGCAGCGCACGCATCGCGTTGAGGACGGCGAGGATCATGACACCGACGTCGGCGAAGATCGCCAGTTCCATGGTGGCCATGCCAATCGCGGAGAGGATGAGCACCAGGACTTTGATGCCGATCGCGCCGACGATGTTCTCGCGGACGATGCGCATGCACTTTCTGGAAATGCGGATGGCCTGCGCAATCTTGAGCGGGTCGTCGTCCATCAGGACGATATCCGCCGCCTCGATGGCTGCGTCCGCTCCAAGCGCGCCCATCGCAACACCGACATCTGCGCGTGCGAGGACCGGCGCGTCGTTGATGCCGTCGCCGACGAACGCCAGGATGCTGCGGTGTTTGCCGCCGGCTTCTTTTTCTTTCGTCTTTGCCATCATCTCTTCGACGATGCGGACCTTGTCCTCCGGCAGAAGGCCGCTCTGGACATCCGTGATGCCGAGCTCATCCGCTACTTCCTGTGCGACTTCTGCGCGGTCGCCGGTCAGCATGACGGTCTCGCGGACGCCGTTCTGATGCAGGGCTTTGACAGCCTCGATCGAGGTGGGCTTGAGCATATCGCGGATGACGATATGGCCGAAATACGCGCCGTCGACAGCGACGTGCACGATGGAGCCGTGGCTGTGGCAGAACATGCCTTTGACGCCCTGCTCCGCGAGCAGTTTTTCGTTGCCCACGACGACGGTGACCTCATCGATCACGGCGACGATGCCGTGGCCGCCATGCTCCTTGACGCTCTCGATACGGGAGGTGTCGATGGTGCCCTGATAAGCTCTGCGCAGGCATTCGCTGATCGGATGGGTGGAGTAAGCTTCCGCATGGGCGGCCAGCTCCAGCAATTTCTGGTCGTCGACGGGGGCGTGGTGGATGGCTACGACTTCGAAGACTCCCTTGGTCATGGTGCCGGTCTTGTCAAAGACGACCTGTTTGGTCTTGCTGAGCGATTCCAGATAATTGGCGCCTTTGATCAGGATGCCGTTGCGGCTGGCCCCGCCGATGCCCGCAAAGAAACTGAGCGGGATGCTGATGACCAGAGCGCACGGGCAGCTGATGACCAGGAAGGTCAGGGCGCGGAACACCCAGTCGTTCCACTCGGGCGCGAGTCCCATGAAGCCCATCCGCACGAGCGGCGGGATGATGGCGACGATGAG
>JAWRJC010000141.1:0-8417 GCA_040307715.1 Clostridiales bacterium
GATGCGGCGCTCGATGCACAGAAAAACGGCGACTGGGCGGCGTACGGCAAGCATCTTGAAGAGCTGGGCGATATCCTCGAGCAGCTGGAGAGCCGCTGATCCGGAAAAAACACTGCCGGAAGTGAATGGATGAGAAAGAAGAGGAGCATTCCTATCAATGATGAGAAATTTTGAGTTCGATAAAATGTTGTTCTCGATCCCGGCGGGTAAGCACAGCCTGCCGGAGATCAAACTGGCGCTGGAAGAGCACCCGGAAGTACGGTTCGTTTCCTTCGTAGGCGTCGATATCGGCGGCCACGACACGGATGAAAAGATCCCGGCGCGCGCCTTCCTGGAAGATATGGAGAAGATGCTGCAGCACGGCGTCCAGACCGACGGTTCGTCCGTTGTCCTTCCGGGGATCGCGACGCTGAACAATGCCAAGATCGATATCATTCCGGACATGGACGTCAACTGGTATGTCGACCAGAACTATTCGCATGTGGACTATGAGACCGGTCTTCCCACCGGAACGCTGCGGATCCCGTCCTTCCTCGTTCACAACGAGACAAAGGAAGTCGGCAGCCGCGTCATCCTGCGGGATGCGATCAAGGCCTTCAAGACCGATCTGATGGCGCTCCTGCGCAAGTATCCGCATGTTTGCGAAGAACTTGCTGTCGGAAGCGCGGAGGACATCGACGAACTGGTCCTGACGTCCGCGACCGAGCTGGAGTTCTGGGTCAAGACACCGGATGAAAAAGCGGACCGCCGCGAAGAACTGTCCACCTCGCAGGTGCTCAAGGAACAGTACTGGAAACGCACCGTCGGACCGGTCCGGACCGCGCTCGAAGATGCGCTCCTGCTGCTCGATGAATACGGGTTTGAAGTCGAGATGGGGCATAAGGAAGTCGGCGGCGTCAAAGCGAGCCTCGGCTCTTCCGGGACATTTGACCATGTCATGGAACAGCTCGAGATCGACTGGAAATTCACCGAGGCGCTGCAGGCGGCCGACAATGAGAACCAGGTCAAGTACATCGTCCGCGATGTATTCCGCCAGCACGGGCTGGAGGTGACATATGCAGCCAAGCCGATCGACGGTGTCGCCGGTTCCGGTGAGCATACACACTTGGGGCTTGCGGCAAAACTCAAGGATGGCCGCATGGTCAATCTGTTCAGCCATAAGGAACCGATGAAGGAGTTCCTGAGCCCGCTCGGCTACGGCGCGATCATGGGATTCCTCAAAAACTATGAAGTGATCAATCCGTTCGTCAGCTGCACGAACGATGCGTTCAACCGTCTGAAGCCCGGCTTTGAAGCGCCGGTCTGCACAGTCACCTCTCTGGGGCACGACGTCGCGAGCCCGTCCCGCAACAGGACGATCCTGATCGGGCTGGTGCGCGATATCAATTCGCCGATGGCGACGCGCTTTGAGATGCGTGCGCCCAACCCCAAGAGCAACACCTATCTGGTCATCGCCGGCGCGTATCTGGCGATGCTCGACGGCATCGAAGCCGTGCTTGCTGCAGGCAAGACCAGCGCGGAACTCGAGAAGTCCCTGTCGAAGGAATACGGCGAAGAAGACTTCTATCTGGAGAAAGACCGCGTTTACCGCACCGAGAAGCATGTCTTTGATGACTATACGCAGGAAGAACGGGACAAGTACTTCGGCAGAGCCCCGGAGACCGTCTGGGAGAACCTCAAGATCTTCATGTCAGATGACGAAAAACTCAAAGTTCTCCAGCGGGACGGTGTCATGCCGATGCGTTCGATCGAGTCGTACTACGAGGCAGCGCTCTCGCAGTGGAAGAACGAACTGCACAACAGGATCCTGCCCAACTGCATGGACGTGATCCGAGACACGGTCAAACTGCACGACGATGCAATGGCGGCGGACATCGATCTGCTCAACTGGAAAAAGGTCGATGAGCTGCGCCGGGAGCTTGGCAAGAATACGATGGAGTACACCTGCCTGCTCAAGCGGATCGGGCTGGCGCTCGATGAGGACCGGTACGATGAGGCATCGGATATGCAGCTCGAACTGCAGAAAAAGATGGCAGATCTGTCGTCGCTGTATACCACATATAAGAAGAATCTGTTCTAGGAGGCAAACATGTTAGATATCAAACGGATCAGAGAAGATCTTCCCGGTGTGAAAGCATCTGTCGAGTCCAGAGGCAAAGGCGATTTCGGTATCGAGGAATGCCTGGCGCTGGATGTGAAGCGCAGAGAGATCCTCAAAGAAGTAGAGGAGATGAAACACCGGCAGAGCGTCGACAGTAAAGAGATCCCGCGGATCAAAAAGGAGGGCGGAGACGCCAGCGCCATCATGGCGGAGATGAAAGAACTGTCCGCGAAGATCAAGGAACTCGACGGCGAGGTCCAGGAAGTGGAACAGAAGCTGCGCGATGCGATCCTGAGTATTCCGAACACGCCGAACAAGGATGTGCCGATCGGCAATGACGACAGCGACAACGTGGAACTGCGCAAGTGGGGCACCCCGCGTGAGTTTGATTTCGAATACAAGGCGCACTGGGACATCGGCGAAGATCTGGATATCCTCGACTTTGAGCGGGCCGCCAAGATCGCCGGCACGAGATTTACCGTCTACAAGGGCGCCGGCGCCAGACTGGAGCGTTCCGTCATCAACTTCATGCTGGATCTGCACACCGAGAAACACGGATATAAAGAGATCCTGCCTCCCTTTATGGCCAACCGTTCCGCGATGACCGGCACCGGTCAGCTGCCGAAGTTCGAAGACGACATGTTCCATGTCCCTGCCAAGGATTTCTTCCTGATCCCGACGGCGGAAGTCCCCGTGACGAACCTTCTGATGAACGAAATCGTTGACGGCGACCAGCTGCCGATCTACTACACTGCATATACACCGTGCTTCCGCGCGGAGGCGGGCAGCGCAGGCAGAGATACCCGCGGCCTCATCCGCCAGCACCAGTTCCAGAAAGTCGAAATGGTCAAATTCTCCAAGCCGGAGGATTCCTACGATGAGCTTGAGAGCCTCATCGCCGCAGCGGAAGATGTCCTGAAGATCCTGGAGATCCCGTACCGTGTCGTGGTCCTGTCCACAGGTGACCTCGGATTCTCCTCCGCGAAGACCTGCGACATCGAAGTCTGGATGCCCAGCTACGGCCGCTACGTCGAGATCAGCTCCTGCAGCAACTTCGAAGACTTCCAGGCGCGCCGCGCGAACATCCGCTTCCGCCGCGACCCGAAGAGCAAACCCGAATTCGTCCACACTCTGAACGGCAGCGGCCTGGCGGTCGGCCGTACGGTGGCGGCGATCCTCGAGAACTACCAGCAGGCGGACGGCTCTGTCGTCATACCGGAAGCGCTTCGCAAGTACATGGGGTGCGACCGCATCACCAAATAGGTGCAGCAGACGGATCCGGAGACCGACTGGAACAGGCTTGTTCCGGATGTAAAAATATGGTATTTTAAAAATGCAGCAAGTCACTCTGAAAGGGGGAGGCATGCTGCATTTTTTGTATCTGCAGGAAAAGGTTCTGCTGTGCCGGCTGTGCGACGTGGTCTGCCGGCTGTTATTTGTATGCTTGCTGGCGCAGGTGAGTGTGAGCGATATCCAGTCGATGAAGATCCCGGACCGGCTGAACGGAGCGATCCTTGTGCTCGGCACTGTGCGGCGGGGGATCCTCTTCGCTTTCGGCGCACAGGCGTCCGGCGCGGCGGGGGGCATGCTTTTGGCGGATGGGCTTTACGGGATGCTGGCGGCGGCACTGCCGATGTATCTGCTCGCGCTCGCCGGGCCGGGCAGCCTCGGAGGTGGAGATATCAAGCTGGCCGCAGCCTGCGGCGTTTTTCTCGGGGCGGGCGGCGTTCTTTGGGGTACGGCAGCAGGTATGGTGATGGCGGGCGTCTATGCGGCGGCAGCCCTGCTGCGGCACAAAAAAGCCCGGAGCGTCTTTCCGCTCGGGCCGTTTCTGTCATGCGGGTATCTGCTTCAGATGATGTGTTCGTCGTAGGAGGCGATCAGCAGGCGGCGCAGAAACCGTTTTTTGTACTTGATCTTTGCGATCTTGCTGACTTTATGGACCATGTGCAGGTTGATCGGACCGCCGATCACGCCGGCAAAGGTGAACCCTTGCAGGAATTTGGCGACCAGAAGGTCGGTCGCGAGCGTGTTTGAGACGAGTTCAATATCTTCCTGACGGATCTCGGTATCGATGTCTTCCCGGTGATCGATCGCTTCGCCGATCTCATCGCATTCTTCCGAGAACGCCTCTTTGTCATGGCCCTCGGAGAAGATCGTATTGAACAGCGCCAGCGTATAACGTTTTTCCCGCTCGTCACGGAAGTCGATGCCGTAGGCGGCTGCGATCTCATAGGATGTCTTGAGCAGCATGGCGAGGAAGATCGGGATGTCCGGCAGACCGAGTCCGAAGATGCCGAGCCCCGACCCTTCCGCAGTCGTGATCCCTTTGGTCATTGCCGTGCGTCCGCCGGCTGATTTATCGACGGCTTTCAGCGTTTCTTCGTAGATCATCTTGTCGAGCGAAGCGGCGTAGACCTCATACTGCCGGCGTGCTTTTTCGATCCCCATTTTGTCGATGAGGTTGTCGCCTTTCGTGAAGATCAGGGTGAATCCCTTTTCAAAGGCAGCCTCAAGCGAGACCATGGCTTTTTCCGGAATCTTTTCACGGATCCTGTCCGTGAGACCGAAACCGCGGCTGCGGCTTTCCTTTGCCAGGATCTTCTGTTCCAGCTGCCGGGTCTTCGACAGTTCCTTTTTCAGTACGCGGATCTCCTGTGCTGTTCTTCTCATGGGTACAGTATAAAGCAAAAAGCGTTTGATTGACAAATCAGACCTAGTAAAATGGACTTAGCAAAGCTTGGAAGAACCGTGAAAGGAGACCTGCATGAAACTGGATCTGTTTGCTGTCATCATTATTGCAGTCGTCGTTCTGGTCGGGGGTTATGCGCTCTATATCCAGATCAAGACCAAAAGGAAGGGCATCGAGACGGAGGCCGAGATCATCAATGTAACAGAAAGATGGGACCGGACCGATGATTTTGACACGCTTTGCTACGACTATACAGTAGAGTACACCAATGACGAAGGAAAAACCATCACCGCGGCACTGGGCGGGATGTCGGACGCGAACAAACATTTGCAGGCCGGAGACCGCATCGTGATCAAATACCTGAAGGAAAAGCAGGAGTACCCGCTCCTGGTAAAAAAACTGTAACAGAACGTACAGGAAACGCTCCCGCCTTGACAGCTAAAGGCCCCAGGCGTCGAGCATCCGCTGCATAGTCTGCCCGACCTCGCGGAGCGGGATACGCGTGTAGTAGAGTGCCAGGAGGATGCCGCCGCCGGTCATTTCATCGCTCTCTTCGACCGGAGCGGCTTCCACGCCGGCCGTAGCTGCCTGCTTACTGAGAAGCGCTGCAAGCGCTTTTTTGTTGCTTTCTGTGACAGGCTCCGCCGGGCGGACGCGCAGCAAAAGACTGATGCCGGACCAGGTGTTGATCACCTCCAGATCCGGGCATCCTTCCAGGATCCGGACGGCTTCGTTCAGTTTGGCGGCATACATGCGGCGGAGACGGTTGATGCCTTTGCGGTAGTACCCGCGGGCCATGAAGAGCGCGAGGGCCAGCTGTTCCGCCTTGGAACAGCTTTGGGTGTGTTCGGTCATGATCTCCTGCAGCAGCTGCGCCAGATGCTGCGGGACGACCATGTAGCTGATCCTTGCGGACGGGAAGAGCGTCGAGGAGAAGGATCCCAGATAGATGACGCGGTCGCTTTCGTCGAGTCCCTGCAGTGCCGGGATGGGCCGTCCGAAATAGCGGAGCTCGCTGTCGTAGTCGTCCTCGATGATGTAACTGCCGTTGGCTGCTGCCCACTCGAGCAGGGCGTACCGGCGGGAGGCAGGCATGACAGCGCCGGTGGGAAACTGGTTGGACGGGTTGACATAGACGGCGGAAGGAAGGTTGGCCGGCAGTTTTTCGATGCGGATGCCGTCCTGCGTGACTCCGACCGGGGTGATCCGGAATCCGCGGTCCCGGAAGATGCTGCGCACGGGCAGATAACCGGGTTGCTCCACGGAGACGTTGGAAATGCCCCGGCGCTGCAGCAGGCTGCAGATCAATGCGGTGATCTGCTGGGTGCCGGCGGCAATGACGATGCGGTCTTTGTCGCAGCGCACGCCGCGAGACGCGAAAACGTAGCGGGAGATCTCGTAGCGGAGCGATTCTTCGCCGCGCGGATCGCTCTCGAACAGAAGCTGCTGCGGCCAGTCGTTCAGCACGCTGTTGTAGCATTTTTTCCATTTTGCAAAGTCAAAACAGGCGAGGTCGCAGACATAGGGCGGCGCCGTGTTCAGATACGGTGCGTCCGGCCGGTCGTCTTCCGGGGCGCCGGCATCTCCGGCGGCAGGCAGCGGAGAGGAGGAAAAAGCACCGCGGCCGACGTAGTACCCGGCCCGGTCCCGGCTTTCCACATATCCTTCGACCATGAGCTGGGCGTATGCCTGTTCGACGGTGGTGATGCTGATCGATAAGGAGGCGGCGAGGCTTCGCAGAGAGGGTAGTTTTTCGCCGTTGCGGAGTTCGCCGCTGCGGATTGCACTCTTCAAATAGCCGTACAACTGTTCATACAGCGGTTTGTCACCGCCGCGGTCGAGAAGGGGCATGATCTGCTTCATTTCAACACTTTCTCCGTATTAATGCGATTCTATAAGAAAAGAAATATACAAACTGTATATATAAAAGTAACCGGATTTGTATATTTTGATATTAACACGTTGCGAATAGAATGTATACAGGAACAGAAGAGAAGGAGGTCCCAGATGTCTCTGCAGGAGAAAGAATCCAGAAAGATCCGGACGATGATACTGACAGCGCTGCTGATGTCGCTGATCATGGTGCTGACGTTCGCGACGAAGATCCCGGTCCCTGCGACGCAGGGGTACATTCACCTCGGCGACTGCATGATCTTCATGGCGGTCATCATTCTGGGAAGAAAATACGGTACGGCTGCTGCTGCGCTCGGGTCCGCGCTGGCGGATATCGTGGGCGGCTATGCATTCTATGCGCCGATCTCGTTCCTTGTCAAAGGCGCGATGGCGTTCCTTCTGGCGACATTCCTGTCCCGGGCGCTCGAAAAGAGCCGTGCGCACAGCATGCTGCTGGCGGCAGCCGGCATGGTGATCGCCGGCATGGTCATGGTGGCCGGGTATTATGCGGCAGAAACGATCCTCTACGGCAACCTTGTCGCCCCGCTCGCCGGTGTGCCGATGAATATCCTGCAGTTCGCGGCAGGCATCGCGGTCTCGCTGCCGCTTGCGGGGACGCTCGGCAAGACCGTCATCGGGAAAGACTTTGCGTACCGCATCAATGCGGACACCAATGCCCGTCGTGCTGTCACGGAAAGCAAATAGCAGACAGCGGAAAAAAGCTGCGGCAATAGACATGATCTCTCCCGGCACTAACGCCGGGAGTTTTAGCATCCGGCGATATCGTGTATAATAAAAGAGCAGGACGGCGCGGACAGATGCACAGATCCTGCAGGGAGGCATGCCATGAACGAAACACTGAAACGGATCATCGACGACAGCAAACGCATCGTTTTCTTCGGCGGCGCAGGCGTCAGTACGGAGAGCAACATCCCGGATTTCAGGTCTGAGACGGGATTGTACAATGCGCAGCGCGAGTACGGCCGCTCTCCGGAGGAGATGCTGTCGCACTCCTTCTTCGTGCGGGAGACGGAGACCTTTTTCGATTACTATAAGAAAAATCTGATCTACCGGGAGGCGAAGCCCAACCGTGCCCACCTCGCACTGGCAAAGCTGGAAGAGGAGGGCAAACTCATCGGCGTCGTCACGCAGAACATAGACGGCCTGCACCAGATGGCGGGCAGCAAAAAGGTCTTTGAACTTCACGGTTCTGTGGCGCGCAATTTCTGCATGAAGTGCGGCAGACCGTTTGATCTGGACTATATCCTCGATGAATCGCACTGCGTAGCAGGCGTCCCGAAGTGCGACTGCTGCGGCGGTACGGTCAAACCGGATGTCGTGCTCTATGAGGAGCCGCTGGACAGCGGCGTCATCGAAGGGGCGGTCGACGCGATCCAGCGGGCGGATACGCTGATCATCGGCGGAACGAGCCTGGCGGTCTATCCGGCGGCGAGTTTCATCCACTATTTCCGCGGCAGCAAGGTGGTGCTGATCAACAAGAGCAAAACAATGAATCCGGTCCGGGTCGACCTCGAGATCAATGAACCAATCGGGCAGGTGCTCGGCGATGTGACCGGCATCGAATAACGGCAATTCAGCAAGGCAGAACGGAGCAGTATGGGAAACAGAAGAAATATCCTGGTCACGAATGACGACGGCATCGATGCCCGCGGCATCCGCATGCTCGTGCGCACCTTGAGCGAGGTCGCGGACATCTATGTCTGCGCGCCT
>JAWRJC010000142.1:0-2893 GCA_040307715.1 Clostridiales bacterium
GTAAACTATGCCCGGACGCATCGAGACAGACAGACTGATCCTGGAAAGCTGGACGCCCAAAGACGCGCCCGCGCTTTTCGCGTACGCAAAGAACCCGAACGTCGGGCCGCACGCCGGCTGGAAGCCGCACGAAAACGTCCGCGAGTCCCGGCGCATCATAAAAACGATCTTCCTGGCCAAAGACACATGGAAGATCATCTGGAAGGAAAACGGCGAGGTCATCGGCTCCATCGGGCTCGATGAGGACCGGCGCCGCCCGGGGATCGCGTCGCGCGAGCTCGGCTATTCGCTGGCGGAGCCCTACTGGGGGCGCGGCATCATGACGGAAGCCGGCAAAGCCGTTCTCCGATACGGGTTTGAGAACCTGCATCTTCAGATCGTTTCGATCCAGACGGCAACGGCCAATGCGCGGTCGCAGAGCGTCATCCGCAAGCTGGGCTTTCACCCGGAAGGCATGGAGCGGATGAGCTACCGGATCTACGACGGGACCGTCGTGGATGAGTATGTGTTTTCCATGCTCCGCGCCGAATGGGAATCGCTGTATATCGATCCTACTTCAGCACGGTGAACGGCACGGTGTCGTGCGCGATGGGTGTGTAGAACGCCTCTTTAAACTCTTCCTTCGACAGATCGAGGCCCAGCAGCCACATCAGCTTGGTGACAGCGGCCTCTGTTGTCATGTCGTACGCCTGGAGGAGGAAGTAGCGCTCCATGGCTTCGACGCCGACTTCGTACGTGGCAAGGTCGCTGCCTTCCATCGCGACCTGCGTCGAGATGACGACGAGCACGCCTTTTTTCGCCAGCGTTTCCATGCGCTCCATGAAATTGCGGTGCTCGGGGAAGGGCAGGCCGCCCACGCCGTAGGTTTCGATGACGACGACTTTGTAATGATCGGAGACGTAATCCAGGATGCCGGGGTCCATGCCGGGGATCAGCTTGAGCAGGAAGACCTCGGGGACCATCTTGTCGTAGAACTTGAGCGGTGCGGTCGGCGATTCCATGGGAACATACTTAATGACACGCCCGCTGTCGATCGAGGCGATCTCCGGATAGTTGATGCTCGAAAAGGCATAGTAACTCTTGGACCGGGTCTTTCTCGCGCGCGTGCCCATGATCGCGCTGCCGGAGAAGACCAGGAACACGCCGCGGATGCCGTCTTCGCAGGCGAACCGGATGCTGTCGAGCAGGTTTTTCTTTGCGTCGGTGACCTCGTCCTTCAGCGGCTTCTGTGAGCCGGTCAGGATGATCGGTTTGTCCGGATTCTGGATGAGGTACGACAGTGCAGACGAGGTGTACGCCATGGTGTCGGTGCCGTGCGTGATCACGAACCCGTCGTAATCGTGATAGTGTTCTTTGATCGTCTTCGCCATCAGAAGCCAGTGTTCGGGCTGCATGTTCGTGCTGTCAAGACGCAGCAGTTCCATGCAGTTGATCGTGCAGAAATCGATCATATCCGCGATGCTGCCGAGGATGTCGTCCGGCGAGATCGACGGGGTGAGCCCGTTGCCTTTGTTCTCGCTGGCGATGGTGCCGCCGGTCGTGATGAGCAGAAGTTTCTTTTTCATAAGAGAGCCTTTCGTGGCGCTGTGCCGTTCCGCGGGGTTTTCGTATCTCAATACTATATTCTTCGTCCGGTTTTCGCAACACGTCTTTTCGGTATGCGATATGCCGCGGAAGTACGGAAAACCGGGGAAATGTGATACAATTGCACGGAAGCAACCGGTCGCCAGGCACGCCCGCGCAGGGCAATGTGAAATGAAGAGAAAAGAAACCCGGCACAAAGGAATACCTTCCGCAAAGGTCCCGCACCGCACAGCCGGGCAGCTTGGCGGGATCATTTTGCGTATCCTGCGCGCGCAGTTTGTCGTGACGTTCGGACTCGTGCTGATCTATCTGGCGGATCTGGGCGTTGCGCCGTGGGACATGCTCGCGATCGGCATCGCCAACCACACGCCGCTGCAGTACGGGCTGGCACTGAACCTGGTCGGGATCTGTGTCATCCTGACGGATGTTTTCATGCGGGAAAAGATCGGGCTGACAACGATCCAGGACGTGCTGATCAGCGGACTGCTCATCGATCTGTGGGTGTATCTGTTCGCGAGGATCGGGGTCAAAGATCTGCTGCTCGGGACGGGCTCGCCGGGCGCCGGCATGGCTGCGCTGCGCGTTGCGTTATTCATAGTTGGCGTGCTGATCTTCTGCTTCGGGCAGTTCCTTGTGCAGAGTCAGGCGATGGGAGCGGGGCCGCGCGATACGATGGTGCTCGGGCTGGGCCGCAAGCTACCGAATGTGCCGATCGGCGCGGTCACCTGGGGGACGCTCGCGGTCGTCTTTACCGCAGGTCTGCTGCTCGGCGGACCGTTCGGCGTCGGCACGATCGGCGCGGTGTTCGGGATGAGTCTGGGGCAGCAACTGATGTGCAGGATCTTTCACTTCGAGCCGCGCGCCGTGCGCCACGAGAATATCCTGGAAACGCTCGGCAGCCTGAAGCAGCGGAAAGAGACCCCCTGAGGCAGGCGGCCTGCCGGAAGCAGGAAAGGGAAGAGCAAAATGAGGGCTATGGAAAACAGCCGGGGAGGACCTTTTAGTAGGAAAACCGGCGCTTTTGTAGTACAATAATCTTAATATGAGTTAGTATGCCGTTTTGCGGGGTATTCGCGGAACGGACATCTGTTCAGGGAAGGAGCCGGCGGTTTCCGCGCGGTTCCGAAACGGGAAACGGACGATGCGTAAAAACAAATTCGGACGAAGGAGCAAGCTGCTCGCGGCGATCCTGTTCGCCGGCCTGCTGACAGTCAGTCTGGCGGCCGGCACCGGCAGTATCTATGCGGATACACAGGACAGTGCGGACACCGCAGCAGAAGAGTCCGCTGCTGCGCTGCCGGTGGGCAGC
>JAWRJC010000143.1:0-33168 GCA_040307715.1 Clostridiales bacterium
ACCTGGGATTTGCGTCGGAAGAGGAGATCTTCTTCAAGGAGGCTTTCGAAGCGCTCGGCGTGGAAACGCATCTCAACATCGGCGGCTATGTCACCGATGATGTCCCAGCGGGGCAGTATATCTGCGCCTGCGGGCCGGAAGTCATGCTGCGTGCGGCCAACGTCAAAGCGGCGGACGGACAGTACAGTTTTGAAGCACGCATGGCCTGCGGATTCGGCGCCTGCATGGGCTGTTCGATGCACACGAAAGACGGGTATAAACGGGTCTGCAAGGACGGCCCGGTCATCGGGAAGGAGGAACTGGCATGGTAGAGAATCGCAAAGCCCCTGACATGTCGGTCGACCTCGCGGGGATGCATCTGGACAATCCTGTCATCCCGGCCAGCGGCACTTTTGGGTTTGGTAAAGAGTACGCGGACCTATACGATCTGAATATCCTCGGATCGATTTCCTTCAAGGGAACGACCAGAGATCCCCGTTACGGCAACGAACTGCCGCGCATCGCGGAGTGTACTGCGGGTATGATCAACTCGGTCGGTCTGCAGAATCCGGGTCTTGAGGCTGTTCTGGCAGAAGAACTGCCGGCACTGGCTAAAATATACAGTAAGAAAGTTATTGCAAACATAAGCGGATTCAGCGTCGACGAGTATGTCACCTGTGCGGAAGCCTTCGATCAGGCGGAACAGGTCGGCATTCTCGAGATCAACGTCAGCTGCCCGAACGTGCACGGCGGCGGCATCGCTTTCGGGCAGGACCCCAAGGAAGCCGCGAAGGTCACAGCTGCGGTCCGTAAAACCGCAAAAAAGCCGATCTTCATCAAGCTCAGCCCGAATGTCACCGACATCGCCGAGATCGCAAGAGCCTGCGAAGCAGCCGGCGCGGACGGCATCAGTCTGGTGAACACGTTCCTGGGGGCGCGCATCGATATCCGCAGAAGAGCCTTTGTTATCGCCAACAAGAAAGGCGGATTCAGCGGTCCGGCGATCTTCCCGATCGCGCTGCGGATGGTCAATGACGTGTATCAAGCTGTCGATCTGCCCATCATGGGCATGGGCGGCGTAGCCAGCGCAGAGGATGTGATCGAAATGATCATGGCCGGTGCGGATGCGGTACAGATCGGGGCGGCGAACCTGACCGACCCGTGGATCTGCAAGAAGATCATCGAACGTCTGCCGTCCCTCATGGAGGAACTCGGCATCAGCAGCCTGCAAGAGATCAAAGGCTGTGCGAAATAGAACAGGTATTGCAGCATAAGAAAGGAAACTGCTTTATGGCATCTGTGAACAAAGACGTCATCATTGCGCTGGATTTTCCGGGCAGAGAGGAGACGATGCGCTTCCTCGCACCGTTTGAAGGAATGTCTCCGTACGTCAAAATCGGCATGGAACTGTTCTACAGCGAAGGACCGGACATCGTACGGGAAATCAAGGACATGGGACTGAAGGTCTTCCTGGACCTCAAACTCCACGACATTCCGAACACGGTCAAGATGGCCATGGAGCGCCTCGGCGCGCTGGGCGTGGACATCACGAACGTCCATGCGGCAGGTACCGTGCGCATGATGGAATATGCGAAGGAAGGGCTCCTGGAGGGCGCAGCGAAAGCCGGTCACAAGACGCCGCTTCTCATCGCGGTCACCCAGCTCACCTCGACCGACCAGCAGCGCATGGAGGAGGATCTGCTCATTAAAGAAGAGATGCCGAAGGTCATCCGGCACTACGCGGCCAACGCGCAGAAGGCGGGGCTGGACGGGGTGGTCTGCTCGCCTCTGGAATCGCCGATCATCCACGAAACCGTCGGTGCGGATTTTCTGACTGTGACCCCCGGTGTGCGGTTCGCGGATGAGAGCGCACAGGACCAGGCGCGCGTCACAACGCCTGAGAAGGCAGGACAGCTCGGCAGCAACTTCATCGTCGTCGGCCGGTCCATCACGAAGGCGGAGGATCCTGTTGCGGCGTACGAGAGAGCCAGAGCGGACTTCCTGCGCGGCGCCGGCATCGAATAAGCAGCCAAAGCAGTTTTAAAAAGCGAAAAAGCTATTACATAAGAGGGAAAGACTATGACTGATACGAAAGATATCAAACGCACCGTTGCGGAAGAACTGCTGAAGATCGAAGCGGTCTTCCTGCGCCCGGATGATCCGTTCACCTGGGCGAGCGGCATCAAGAGCCCGATCTACTGCGACAACCGTCTCATCCTGACTGCTCCGGCTGCCAGAGACATCGTGGAACATGCGATCGCGGACACGGTGAAAGCGGAGTATCCGGAGGCGGAGGTGCTCATGGGCACCAGCACGGCGGGCATCGCTCACGCGGCCATTGCGGCGGACATCCTGGATCTGCCGATGGGCTATGTGCGCGGCTCCGCGAAGGACCACGGCCGGACCAACCGCATCGAAGGCAAGCTGACACCGGGCGAGAAGGTCGTCATCATCGAGGACCTGATTTCAACAGCCGGTTCCTGCATCGAGACGGCCGAAGCGCTGCGTGAAGCGGGGGCTGAGGTCCTTGGCGTTGTCAGCATCTTCACCTACGGGATGCAGAAGGGCATCGATCGTCTGGCAGAGGCAAACCTCAAGAATGTCAGCCTGTCCAACCTCGATACATTGGTCGAAGTCGCTGCAGAGAACGGTTATATCAAGGAAGAGGACAAAGCGCGCCTGATCAGGTTCCGGAATGCGCCGAGCGATCCTTCCTGGAGAGAATAAGAAAGGAGCGGGTTTTGGAAGCACCCAGAAATCTCATTAACATTACGGATCTTTCCACGGATGAAATCGATGCACTCATCGATGTCGCCCTGGACATCATGGACGATCCGTCCGCGTATATGGATATCTGCCACGGCAAGCAGCTGGCGACGCTGTTCTTTGAGCCGAGCACAAGAACACGGCTCTCGTTCGAGTCGGCCATGCTGAGCCTGGGCGGTGCCACACTTGGCTTCTCGGAAGCGCAGTCGTCTTCCGCGGCAAAAGGCGAGAGTGTCAGCGACACGATCCGTGTTGTGGGCAACTACGCGGACATCATCGCGATGCGCCATCCCAAGGAAGGTGCCCCGATCGCAGCGGCTATGAAGACGGTCGTACCAATCATCAATGCCGGCGACGGCGGGCATTTCCACCCGACACAGACGCTGACGGATCTTTTGACGATCAAGCGTGAAAAGGGAACCTTTGAGAACCTGACAGTCGGCCTTTGCGGCGACCTGAAATTCGGCCGCACCGTGCATTCCCTGATCGCGGCGATGCTGCGGTATCCGGGCGTGCGCTTCGTGCTGATCTCGCCGGATGAACTGAAAGTGCCTGACTATGTCAAAGAGGAGATGGATGAGGCCGGCGTGCCCTGGAAAGAGGTCGCGCATATGGAAGAAGTCATGCCGGAACTCGATATCCTGTACATGACGAGGATCCAGAAAGAGCGATTCTTCAACGAAGAAGACTACCTCCGCCTGAAGGGCACCTTCATTCTCACCAAATCCAAACTGAAGACCGCCAAAGAGGATATGATCATCCTGCATCCGCTGCCCAGAGTCGACGAGATCTCTGTGGACGTGGACGATGATCCGCGGGCCATGTATTTCACCCAGGCTCTGTGCGGCAAGTACATCCGCATGGCGCTCATCCTCATGCTGCTGGGCATCAGAAAGGAGGCCTGATCCATGAATATCGACGGCGTAAACAACGGCATCGTCATCGACCACATCGAGGCGGGTAAGAGCATCAAGATCTATGAGCAGCTGCAGCTGGACAAACTCGAATGCAGCGTCGCCATCATCCAGAACGTGGACAGCGCCAAGTACGGCAAGAAGGACATCATCAAGGTCGATCAGGATATCCCGCTCGATTTTGACATCCTCGGCTACATGGATCCGCACATCACGGTCAACCACGTGCGCGACGGCAAGCTCGTCAGCAAGGTGCATCTGGAACTGCCGGAAACGCTCACCAATGTGATCCGCTGCAAGAACCCGCGCTGCATCACGAGCGTGGAGCAGGAGATCAAACATGTCTTCAAACTGGTCGACCGCGAAAAGAAGATCTACCGGTGCGCGTACTGCGATGTGGAACACAAGGAATATTAATATTCCGCTTGACAATAAATTGCAGAAGTGATAGATTGTCTTCAAATTTAATATTTTAAAGACTTTGACGGAGAGAGTAGTCCTGACGGAAAAGATCAAGCGAGCCGGAGTTGGTGCGAGTCCGGTATCCGAGTAAGACAGGATGAAAATCACTCCCGAGTCGCAAGGCTGAAATTCACAGTAAGCTGCGCCGGCTTTTCCCCGTGATAGGAAACGCGTTTGATAGAATGTTGTAACAGGTGGTTAAGCGAAGCCCTCTTCGTCCTATTACGGCGAAGAGGGCTTTTTTCATAGGAGGAACCATGATGAAACGAGACGGAGTAGAGATCAGATGGCACGGCCGCGGCGGCCAGGGCGCGAAGACAGCTTGTCTTCTGCTCGCGGACGTCGCATTCAATTCGGGCAAGTACGTGCAGGGATTCCCGGAGTACGGCCCCGAGCGCATGGGCGCTCCCATTACGGCTTACAACCGAATTATGGACCGTCCGTGCAATGTGCACTCCAACATCTATTTTCCGGATTATGTAGCGGTCGTCGATGAAACGCTGCTCAAGACGGTCGATGTGACGTCCGGCATCAAAGAGGGCGGCGCGCTCATCGTCAACACCAGCAAGAGCCCGGCGGCGATCCGGGAACTGCTCCCCGAAGACTACAAGGAAGATGTCTACTGCATCGACGCGCAGAAAGTCTCCATGGAAACGATCGGCAAGAACTTCCCGAACACGCCGATGCTGGCGGCGGTCGTCAAGGTCAGCCGCGTCATCGATGAACAGCAGTTCATCCGGGATATGAGAGAATCGTTCGAGCACAAGTTCGCGACCAAACCGCAGGTCATCGAAGGCAATATGAAGGCGCTGCAGGTCGCCATGAAGGAAGTCGTCGCAGGGTAACGACCGGCAGGAAAGCCGGAACAGGAAAGGATATCAGAAAATGATCTTAAAGAAAGCCGAAGAGATCAACGAAAAGTCCACGTGGCAGGAACTGACCACCGGGGCGGAGATCTACGAACCTGCGACCAGTCTGCAGGTCAATACGGGCGAATGGCGTGTCATGACGCCTGTCTTCAAGGAGAATGCGTGCCGGCAGTGTCTGCTGTGCGTGCCGTTCTGCCCGGACAGTGCGATTCCTGTCAAGGACGGGAAACGCCTTGATTTTGATTTTATGCACTGCAAGGGATGCGGCATCTGCGTGACAGCCTGCCCGTTCGATGCGATCGGATTTGTGAAGGAGGAGAAGTAATGGCAATCAGAGACAGACTCAGCGGCAACGAAGCCGTTGCAACAGCCATGCGCCAGATCAATCCGGACGTCATGGGCGCTTTCCCGATCACACCGTCGACCGAGATCCCGCAGTACTTTTCCAGCTATATCGCGAACGGCAAGGTTGATACGATCTTTGTACCGGTCGAGAGTGAACACGGCGCGATGTCCACCTGCATCGGCGCGAGTGCGGCAGGGGCCAGAGCGGTCACAGCCACGTCTTCGGCAGGCCTCGCATTCATGTGGGAACTGCTGTATGTCGCGGCTTCGATGCGGCTGCCGATCACGATGGCGGTCGTCAACCGCGCGCTGACCGGTCCGATCAACATCAACTGCGACCACAGCGACAGCATGGGCGCGCGCGACAGCGGCTGGCTGCAGATCTACGCGGAGACCAACCAGGAAGTCTACGACAACTTCATCCAGGGCGTGCTGATCAGTGAAGCGTGCCGGCTGCCGATCATGGTCTGCCAGGACGGATTCATCACCAGCCACGGTGTCAGCAACATCGAGCTGATCGAAGACGAAAAGGTCAAGGAGTTCGTCGGCGAGTACGAGCCGGAGAATTATCTGCTCAACGCGGAGAATCCGCTGGCGGTCGGGCCTTACGGCATCAGCCCGTACTATATGGAAGTCAAGAGAAAGCAGGCGCAGGCCATGAAGGACAGCATGCCCGTTATCATGGACGTCGCCAAGAAGTTCTACGACATGACCGGCCGCAAATACGGGTTCTTCGAAGAGTACAAGATGGACGACGCGGAAGTCGCGATCGTCGTCATCGGCTCCTCGGCAGGCACCGGCAAAGAGGCGGTCGACCGGCTTCGTGCGGAAGGCCAGAAAGTCGGCCTGATCAAGCTCAGAGTCTTCCGTCCGTTCCCGCGCATCCCGCTCGCGGAAGCGATGTGCAAGGTGAAAGCGGTTGCCGTTATGGACAGAGCCGAGAGCTTCTCCAACAGCGGTGGTCCGCTCTTCAATGAGTGCCGCAGTTCGCTGTACGACCTCGACAACAAGCCGTACTGCATCAACTACATCTACGGTCTCGGCGGACGTGACATCCAGGTAGAAGACTTCTACGAGATCTACAAAGATCTGTTCGTTATTTACGAGAACGATGACCCGGGCGACGTGTACCGTTATATGGGCGTACGCGACAGCCGGTTCCTGTAGGAGGTGTATCATGGCTTACGATCTGAAAAAAGAACTCGAAAAGCAGGATCGCCTCGTCGGCGGTCACAAGCTCTGTGCCGGCTGCGGCGCGGGCATCACGGTCCGTGCGGTCTTAAGAGCCCTCGAGCCGGGCGATAAAGCCGTCATCGGCAACTCCACGAGCTGCCTGGAGGTCTCCACGTTTATGTATCCGTATACGGCATATACAGAGAGCTACATCCACACGGCGTTCGCCAACGGCGCGGCAACGACAGCCGGTGCCGAAGCAGCATACAGAGCGCTCAAAAAACGCGGCAAGGTCAAAGAGAACTTCAAGTTCATCAACTTCGGCGGTGACGGCGGTACATATGATATCGGCCTGCAGTCGCTGTCAGGCGCGATGGAGCGCGGCCATGACATGGTTTATGTCTGCTATGATAATGAAGCGTACATGAACACCGGTATCCAGCGTTCTTCTTCCACGCCCAGATTTGCGGATGCGACGACCTCTCCGGTCGGCACCCAGTCCGCAGGCAAACCGCAGAACAAGAAGGACCTGACGGAGATCCTCGCGGCGCACAACATCCCGTACGCGGCGCAGACGACCTTCCTCGGCAACTTCAAAGATATCCACGAGAAGGCGAAGAAGGCGATCTATACCGAGGGACCGTGCTTCCTGAATGTCCTGTCTCCGTGTCCGCGCGGCTGGCGGTATGACGCCAAGGATCTGCCAACGGTCTGCAAGGCGGCGGTCGAGACCTGCGTCTGGCCGCTCTACGAAGTGGAAGAGGGCGTATGGCATCTGACCTACGAGCCCAGAAAGAAACTTCCGGTCACGGAATTCCTCAAGCTGCAGGGCCGCTTCGCGCACATGTTCAAGCCCGGCAACGAATGGATGATCGAAGAAGCGCAGGCATATGTCGACAAGCAGTGGGAGAAACTGCTTGCAAAGTGCAAGTAGGAACGAGAACCCATTGTGACTGAGTGAATACGTATAAAAAGACCTCCTGTCCGTTGCGGGCGGGAGGTCTTTTCTATTGCTCTTAGTTATACTAGATCTCGACGACTTCGACTGCCGTACCACCGCGGCGGATCTTGTCGATGATATCGACAGGGGTCTTGGAATCTGTGATCAGCAGATCCATGTCTGTAAAGTTGCATGTTTTGTAAAAACCTTTGCGCTGGAACTTTGTGTGGTCGAGCAGGGCGATCATTTTATGCGCGCTGCGGATATAGCGCTTTTTCAGGTCGTTGATGCCGGATTCGTCGCTCGAGAGGCCTTCTTCCGGATGGGCACCGTCCGCACTGCAGATGAACACGTCAATGCCGGCGACGCTGTTGAAAAACTCCTTGGCAAAGGTGCCGTTGGAGGTGCCGTCGTGGGTGAGGAATCCGCCCATCAGATACACTTTGTTCTGTCCGCCTTCCAGGAGTTTTGCGGCCGTGTGGATGTCGTTGCAGACAATAATGAGCTGGTTCAGTTCATTCAGGAAAGGACATAGCTCGTAGATCGTACTGCCTGCATCCAGTGCGATGGTGCAGGGGCCTTTGATGTACTTTGCCGCATACGCCGCGATCGCAGCTTTGGCGTCCGCTGCTGTGCTGCGGCGGCTTTCGAGAGGAGAGGGCATGACGTTCGTCTGGGGCTTCAGTTCCGCTCCCCCGTACGTCTTGTTCAGGATGCCCTGCTTTTCGAGCTGATCCAGATCACGACGGATCGTTTCGATGGAAACACTGAAGTGTTCTGCCAGATTTGCCGTGTTGATGATCTTTTCCTTTTGCAGCATCCGGACGATCTCCTGCTGCCGGTATCCTTTCATAACGATCCTTTCCGGTTTTTACCATGCAAATGTTATGATAACATTCTATAAACATTGTCATTATATCTATGTATTGTCGATAATGCAAGCCGTTTTCACTCGAAAAGTTTGTAAACATTTGCAGAAAGTTATCACAGTTTTATGAATTGCATAAATAAAACATACAAAACATTGACAAAATGACAACATGTTTCTACAATGTACTTAAAGAGATACATCATTGACTCGAACGGATATCGCGGGTGAAAAGGATGGCATACTATCTGGGCATTGATCAGGGAACAACTCTGACAACAGCAGTGCTGGTAGATGAAGAATGGAAGGTCGCTGCAAAGGCCTCCTGTTCGCATACGAACCATTACCCGCAGCCTGGCTGGGTAGAGCAGGATCCGTGCGAGATCTATGAGAATGTCCTGCAGGCGGCAGCGGCAGCGCTGAAAAAAGCCGGCGCGGAGGCTTCGCAGATCCGTGCCCTGGGACTGGATCATCAAGGGGAGACCTGTCTGATCTGGGATCGGGAAACAGGCCTTCCGGTTTATCCCGCCATCGTCTGGCAGGACAGAAGGACTTCGAAAGAGGCGGCAACGCTGAAAGAAACAGCGGGCGGACCGATCAGCCGGCTGACCGGGCTTGCGCCGGACGCCTATTACAGTGCGACAAAGATCGCCTGGATCCTGGACCATACACCGCAGGGACGTGAAAAGGCAGCCGCAGGGCAGTATCTCATCGGTACGCTCAATACGTACATCTTCTGGCGTCTGTCCGGCGGGACGGTCTACAAAACAGACCCGGCGAGTGCATCCTGCATGATGCTGATGGATCTGGCAAAGACCGTCTGGGATCCGGTACTGGTACAAGAGCTTCTGGGGATCTCCGCGGACTGTCTGCCTGAGATCTGTGACAACAGCACCGTATACGGCTATACAGATCCGGAGGCATTCTTCGGCGTCCGCATCCCGATCGCAGGAAGTTCCGCCGATTCGATGGCCGCCATCATCGGCGGCGGCTGTTTCGGGACCGGCATCCTGAAAACATCTTACGGCACAGGGAATTTCATGAGTCTGCAGATCGGCAAAACACCGGTCTTTTCCGAACACGGCGTCGTCACGGACTGTGTATACCGGGAAGCCGGGGATACGTATTATCGGTTCCGCGGGGCTTGCTATACAGCCGGAGCTGCCGTTGAATGGCTGAAGAACGGGATCGGGATCATCGATGAACCGAAAGAGACGGCTGCTATTGCCGGTTCTGTGCCGGACACGGGGGGCGTATTCTTTGTCCCTGCTTTTACCGGACTCGCGACGCCGTACTGGGATCCCTATGCGAGAGGCGCTTTCCTCGGGATCTCCGGCGGAACGGAGCGGGCGCATCTCGTTCGCGCAGTGCTTGAGGCGGTCGCCTATCAGGTGACGGACTGTTACCGGGCATTGCGCGCAGAGAGCCGTGAGGAGAGTCCTTTGATGCGGGCGGACGGCGGCATGGTGGACAATCCGTTCCTCATGCAGCTGCAGGCGGATATGCTGGGGTTCCCGGTCGAAGTGCCCGCCGAGAAAGAAAGCGCGGCATTCGGTGCGGCATGTCTCGCCGCCCATGCGGACGGCGGGCTTGATACCGTCTTTTCTGTCCGCGATTTCGTGGAGATCAAATGTGTCTATGAACCGGCCATGTCTGCGGACGAACGGGAGACGCGAATGGCCGGATACCGGAAAGCTGTGCAAAGAAGCCTTCGCTGGATCGATTGACAGCGGGGGGCGTGAAAGGGGGCGATTCCCTTGCGGGACCGTGCAGTTTCAGAAAGTCCATAGGTATTAGACGGCAGTGCCGTTTGATATAGCACTTTTGTCCATTTTGTCAACGAATGTTCAGAGAGGAGAAAAAAATGAAGAAGATGAAAAGAGTCGTACCCATCATGCTGGCTATGATGATGGTACTCGCCTTCTCGCTGGCAGGCTGCGGCGGCAGCGGTGATGCGGGAAGCGGCGATGCTGCTGCGGATGACACCGTTTATGAATGGGATCTGTCCTGCGAATACTCGGCTGATAACCATCAGACCATCGCGCTGGAAGATGCAGCCAAGGAAATCGAAGAGAAGACAGACGGCCATGTAAAGATCACAGTCTATCCGAACATGGCGCTCGGCGATTACACTGTTGTGTACGGACAGGTCATGACCGGTGATATCGCGATGTGCGCGAACCCGATCGCTGCCGAATACGACAGCCGTGTTGATGTCATGAACATGCCGTTCCTGTCCTCCAACTTCGATGAATTTGAGAAAAACTATCTCGATAAGGACAGCTACATGTGGAAACTGTTCGACGAGATCACACAGGAAGACGGCGTCAAACTGCTTGGTTTCTTCAATGCAGGTTTCATGGGCCTGGGTGCCAAGAAGGTCGATAAGGAAGACTTTGCATTCCTGACCGGCACAGATTCCAAGACCATGCTGATGAGATGCCCGCCCGCGAATTCCTACAACTATACCATGGAAGCCATGGGCTACAACACGACCGTCATCCCGTATGCTGACCTTTATTCCGCACTGCAGAGCAACCTCTGCGACGGCTGGCTCGGCGGTTCCGGTCTGGTCAACTACGACTCCTTCCGTGATGCGATCAGCTACTTCATCGACTGCAATGTCATCAACGAGTCCATTCCTGTCATGATGAATCAGGAACTGTTCGACAGTCTGCCGGCAGAGTATCAGGATGTCATCGTCGAGGTATTCGATGAGATGTCCGCGCGTGTCAACAACGAGCGTAAAGAACAGGAAGCGCAGGCACTGGTAGACATGGAAGCGTACGGCATCACCGTCATCACCCCGACTGAGGATGAACTGAATGCGCTGCGTGACCGCATCCGTGCAGAAGTCTGGCCGAAACTGGCAGAAGACCTCGGTCAGGACACGATCGATGAGATCTGCGACATCTACGGTGTTGAGCTGTAAAGAATAAACCTCTTTTGCCTCTGTAAGGCGGAGCGCCCGGAAAGACGCTCCGCCCGGCAGGGGCTCTGGTTTACCGGCTCGCACAAGGAGAAGACATATGAGACAAAAGGTTGAAAACTTTTTCCTTTGGAAATGGCTGCTGTACGCAGAGCGATTCGTCATTATTCTCTGCGCAGTCGCGGTCATTGTTCTGATTGGAACAGGTGTTGTCTGCCGTTATATCCTGCATATCAACTTCACAAGCAAGGATGAACTCCTTGTCATCTTTGCTTTGTGGCTGTACTTTGTCGGCGGTATGGAAGGGGGCAACTATCTGGATAATCATATCAAAGCCGATGTCATGTCCGTCTTCGTCCACAATGAAAAAGCGGAGCGGATCCTCAATGTCATCGTCAAGCTCATTTCACTGGCAGTTTCGATCCTGCTGGCTGTCTGGGCATGGCAGTATTTCCAGCTTTGTCTGCGCCTTGGCGGGGACACCAGAGTCCTGCATCTGCCGATGCTGTGCTCACGTGGTGCGCTTGTGGTCGGGTACATGATCCCGGTCATCTATAATGTCTATCACATGTGCATCGCCGTTGCCGATCTGCTCCATCCAAGATCACCGGATCCGGTGTTATCGGATAGAACGGTTTCGGAAGCGGAACTGACGGGGGGTGATGCGGCATGATCCATATCGCCATATCGTTCATCATCCTGATCGTTCTTCTGATCATCGGTGTGCCGGTCCTGTACTGTTTCGGAGCATCGCTGCTGTATGCCGCGTTTACTCTCGGATACACGGCGACCGGTATGTTCCCGACGATCTACGGCAAACTGTCTTCGGTCGTGCTCCTGTCGATCCCTCTGTTCATAATGGCGGGCAAGATCATGGAGCATGGAAAGATCGGGGATGCGCTCATCGGATTTATCGAACTGTTCATCGGGAAGATCAAAGGGAGCCTTGCGATCATCACTGCTGTCGCGAGCGCTGTCTTCGGATCGATCTGCGGCTCCGGGATGGCGACGCTGTCCTGCATCGGGTCGCTGATGATGCCCCGCATGAAGGAAAAACGATATCCGATGGAAATCGCAGCTGCGGTCGCGTGCTGTTCGGCGCCGCTTGGAATGCTCATTCCACCGAGCAGTCTCTGCATTGTCGTAGCGTGGGGCGCCAATCTGTCCGTTACCGCCTGTTTCCTTTCAACGCTGATTCCCGGTATCATCCTTACAATCCTGATCTCATTGAATGCCTATTTCATGCTGAGAAGGAAAGATATCACCAAGGGCAGCGGATTGGATGACGGCGTCAAGCTGGGGCAGGTCGTCCTGCCGCGCACCTGGCACGCACTGCCTGCGCTGCTCATGCCGTTCATCATCCTTGGCGGGATCTACGGCGGCATCATGACAGCAACGGAAGCAGCTGCTGTAGCCGCGATCTACGCGATACCGGTAGCGGTGTTCATCTACAAAGGAATCTCGGTGAAAGGGCTGAAAGATGTCCTGCTCGAGGGCGGACGTACGACCGGTGTCATCATGGTCATGTGCGTTATGACCATGGCGCTCGGACAGATCCTGACGATGGAAAAACTGCCGACAAAACTTCTTGAAGTACTTACTGCAGTATCGGACAACAAGTATGTCATCCTGCTGATGATCAATATCTTTCTGGTACTGATCGGCATGATCATGGATGATACATGTGCAACGATGCTCTGCTCGCCGCTGCTGATTCCGATCGGCATTGCGCTGGGCGTCAATCCGTATCAGATGTGCGCGATCATGGTCGTCAACATCGGTATGGGCAACGTCACACCGCCGACGGCGCCTTTCCTGTACATGGCATCCGGTATGGCCGGCGTCAACGCAGCAAAGGCAATGAAGCCGACGATCCTGATCATTTTGCTCGGCTATATCCCGGTACTGATTCTTGTAACAATGATCCCTGAGCTGTCCACATGGCTTCCCGGCCTGATCCTCGGTTCTAAGATCGCTTAAGCTTGATGGAGGAGCTCATTGTATGAATAAAGCACAACTCAAATTCCTATCGCAGGAAGACATCCTGTCTCTGGATATCCCGTATATGGATGTGATCGATGCGGTCGAACGGGTTATGAGTGAATTTGCGAAAGGGACCTGCCAGCTGCCGGTGAAGATCCACGTCAACACAAGACCGGACACGTATATCAATGCAATGCCTGCTTATGTGGGCGGTGAGCATGATATCACCGGGTTGAAATGGGTGGCAGGATACCCGGAGAACCGAAAAAAAGGCATGCCGGTCACCTGCGGTATCATGGTCATGAATGACAGCGAGACCGGTCTTGTCAAAGCATTCCTCGATGCCCGCTGGATCACCGCGAGCCGTACGGCTGCTGTTGCCGCAGTCACGGCGAAGTATTGCAAGCCTGCAGAAACGCGCGCGATGACGATCATCGGTGCGGGCGAGCAGGGCAAGTGGAACGCCCGCCTGTTCAAACTCGTCATTCCGGAACTGAAAAAGATCTATATCGGGGACATCTATGAACCGGCAATCGACAGCTATCTCAAAAAGATGCAACCACTGCTTCCCGATGTGGAGATCATACCGATCTATACCGATGAAGAGCGGCAGGCGGCAATCGATGATTCACAGATCCTTCTCACCGCTACGCAGCGCGGTGACAAGCCGATCATCTACAGCGAGATGCTTCACAAAGGCATGCTCGGGATCCCGCTGGAGAGCACTGCGTGGGAAGGGAAGACCTATACCAGATTTGCGGACCGGTTTGTCTGCGACGACTGGAACCTCGTGCAGACTTATCTGCGCGACGGCAAGTATACAGATGGCGTGCCGGATGAATACTGCCTGCTCGGCGATATTATCAACGGTACTGTGCCCGGCAGAGAAAGCGAAGATGAATTCGTGATCACTTCCTCGCACGGCATCGCCCTGAGCGATGTGGCGGTCGCGGAGATGATCCTGCAAAAGGCGGATGAAAACGGCGCGGGACAGATCCTCACTCTGATGGAAGAGGAGGATATCCTGCGGTAAATCAAACTCTTCTTTCGGAAGAACTTCCTTCCAGTAAAAGAAAACCCGCACCGGTATACGGCGCGGGTTTTCTTTGTGATTGAAATGAAAGATCAGGCGGTGGCGATCTCCAGCGCGAAGCGGACCATGTCGTCGTTCGCGGAAAGCCGTTCTTCGACGGTCGCTTTCTCACCGGTCACGAAGTGGTCGGTGATCGTCATCATCGCGAGGGCGTTGACCCCGTTGTAGGCGGCGTTCATGTAGAGTGCCGCGGCTTCCATCTCGACGGCCATGACGCCCATCCTGGCCCACTTTTTCCACCAGTCCGGTTCGGTCTCGTAGAAGACGTCGCAGGAGACGATGTTGCCGGCGGTAACGGACAGGCCGAGGCCTTTGTTGACTTCCATTGCTTTCTTAAGAAGCGCCCAGGAAGCGTTCGGCGCATAATTACCGGGGATGCTGAAGGCGTGCTGATAGTTGGAGTCCGTCGAAGCGGCGATCCCGAGAACGACATCCTTGATCTTTATGTCTTCATGGAAAGAACCGGCAGTGCCGATGCGGATCAGGTTCTGTACGTCATACTCGGTCATCAGCTCCCAGGAGTAGATCCCCATCGAGGGCATGCCCATGCCGGTGCCCTGCACGGAGACAGGGACACCTTTATAGGTGCCGGTGTAGCCGTACATGTTGCGGACATCGGAATATAAGACCGCACCGTCCAGATAATTCTCCGCGATGTGCTTTGCGCGGAGCGGATCACCGGGAAGCAGGATGCTTTCAGCGATGTCGCCTTTGTTCGCTGCATTGATATGTGTACTCATGAGTGGCTCGCTTTCTGTTGTGTTGAAATCATTCGTTCCTCTTAGAAAAAGGCCGGCGGCATGGAGATGCGCCGGCCTTTGACTAAGCTGTTTGCTGGATTACATAATGGAGGTCAGCATCTTGAGGAGGGCAGTGCCGTCGATCTCCGACTTTTTCTGCTGCCCGCCGCCGAGCAGGCTGCCGAGCAGATCCATGGAAGTGGACTGCTGTTCCTGTTGCTGCGCCCCGAAGAGACCGCCGAGCAGATCCATGGGGCTCGCTTCCTGCTTTTGCTGGCCGCCGCCGAGCAGCGCACCGAGCAGACCGCCCGCACCGGAGGTTTCCTGCTTCTGCTGGCCGCCCATCATAGACATGATGTCGGACAGATCCAGACCATCGGAGAGGTCGACGCCGGCTTTCTTCTGTTTGCTGGCTGTTGTAGCCGCAGAGGACAGACCGCTCATGGTTGCGGGTGCGAGGTTGGCGAGCGCTTTGACGACCTGATCCGTGGAGAGCCCGGTGTCTCTGGACAGTTCTTTGACGATCTTGCCCTGGTCTTTGCCGAGGATGTGCGCCAGGATCTTTGCGCCGTCCTCTTCATCCGCTTCTTTGATCTGCTTCGCAGCCGTCTGGGAAGATTTGTGCTGACCGAGCGCGCCGAGCAGGGAATTAGCCCCTTCGTCCTTCTTTGCGTTCTTGGTCAGGAATTTGATGAGAAGCGGGATCGCCGCGATGATCAGCGCATACATCTGCTTGTTGGAGCCGCCGGTCTTTTCAGCCAGCGCATTGACGGAAGATTCGCTTGTCATGGAGCCAAGCAGCATTTCGATCAGATTCATAGTATTCTCCTTGTTCTTATTCGTTGCAGCGGACGCGTTGTTGCGCCGCCTCATACACCAATATTATATCGCATTTTCAGTCCGGTGGATACCGTTATCGCAAAGCGGTATGAAAAAAACGCCGCCCGGAAAGGGCGGCGTTTTCTCCGGCGAACTGCAGATACGAAAAAATCCGGGAGACACACCGGATTTTCGTTGCTATTTACATAGCGGGCGGATTTAACTTATCCGCGTGTGGGGACGGGTGAGGTTAGGCGTTCTTCGCCTCGTTGAAACGCTTCGTCAGTCTGGAAACTTTACGGCTGGCGGCCTTCTTGTTAAGGGTACCCTTAGCAGCTGCCTGCATGAGTTTCTTCTCGGCCAGTTTGAGCTGTTCAGCGGCTGTCTCGATGTCGCCTTCAGCAACTGCAGCTTCAAAGCTCTTCAGGATCGCCTTGATGTGCGCCTTGACTCTCTTGTTGCGTGCAGTCTTTCTGTCGATGACCTTGATACGTTTCTTTGCGGATTTGATATTTGCCATTTGTTTTCACCCCACTTTGCTTATACATTGGCTTTCAAACTCACTGCGAATAAGTATATAGCATGATATCGTTGAAATCAAGGGGAAAATGAAGTAAAATACACCCATATGACGCAGGCACATCGGAGAATCGCATAGTATGTCAAATTATAAAGAAAACATCCGTAATTTCAGCATCATCGCACACATCGATCACGGCAAGTCTACATTGGCGGACCGCATCCTCGAACTGACCGGATGCGTTTCCAAAAGGGATATGAAGGAGCAGTTCCTGGACAACATGGAACTGGAACGGGAACGCGGCATCACCATCAAGCTGCAGACCACGCGCCTTGCTTACAAGGCGAAAGATGGCCAGGAGTACATCTTCAACCTGATCGATACCCCGGGACACGTGGACTTCACGTATGAAGTGTCGCGCAGCCTGGCCGCCTGCGAAGGGGCGGTGCTTGTCGTGGACGCGACGCAGGGGGTAGAGGCGCAGACGCTTGCGAATGTGTACCTGGCGATGAACGAGGATCTGGAGATCGTGCCGGTCCTCAACAAGATCGACCTGCCGAGCGCCCGCCCGGATGAGGTCAAGATGGAGATCGAGGATGTTATCGGGATCGAAGCGCTCGATGCGCCGCTCGTCTCCGCCAAGGAAGGTACGGGGGTGCCGGATCTGCTCGAGGAGATCGTCGCCAAGATCCCGGCGCCGGAAGGCGACGAGAATGCGCCGCTGAAAGCACTGATCTTCGACTCGGTCTATGACAACTACAAAGGTGTCATCATTTATACAAGGGTGTTCGACGGGGAAGTGAAGACCGGCGACAACATCCTGCTCATGAATACGAAAAAGAAGTACGAGGTCACCGAAGTCGGGACGATGTCCCCGGGGCCTGTGCCTTGTAAAGAACTGAAAGCCGGCGAAGTCGGCTACATTTGCGCGAGCATCAAGGAAGTCAAGGATGCACGCGTTGGCGATACCATCACGCTGCAGAGTCGCCCCGCGGACGCGCCGCTGCCCGGCTACAAGCAGGCGCAGTCCATGGTCTACTGCGGCATCTATCCGGCAGAGGGCGAGAAATACGAGAACGTCAAAGACGCGCTCGAAAAGCTGCAGGTCAACGATGCGGCGTTCCGGTTCGAGCCGGAGACATCCACGGCGCTGGGCTACGGCTTCCGCTGCGGCTTCCTCGGCCTGCTTCACATGGAGATCATCGTCGAGCGGCTGGAGCGTGAGTTCGATCTGGCGGTCATCACGACATCCCCGAGTGTTATCTACAAAGTCATCAAGACGGACGGCACGGAACTCTTCGTACAGAATCCGAGCAACCTGCCCGAGCCCACTGAGATCCGGCATATCGAAGAGCCGATCGTCAAGGCGGACATCATGGTCCCGAAGGAATACGTCGGCAATATCATGGAGATCTGCCAGCAGCGGCGCGGCACGATGCTGCATATGGAATACATCACCGCGACGCGCGTGCTGCTGCATTATGAAATGCCGCTCAACGAAGTCATCTACGATTTCTTTGACGCGATCAAGTCCAAGACGAGAGGGTACGGCTCGCTCGACTACGAGTTCATCCGCTATGAGCCGAGCAAACTGGTCAAACTCGACATCATGCTGAACAGGGAGATCGTCGACGCATTCTCTATGATCGTACACGAACAGAAGGCGTATGAGCGGGCACGCTTTGTCTGCCAGAAACTCAAAGAGGTCATCCCGATGCACCAGTTCGAGGTGCCGATCCAGGCTTGCATCGGACAGAAGATCATCGCCAGAGAAACGGTCCGCGCGTACCGCAAAGACGTTATCGCGAAGTGCTACGGCGGCGATATCTCCCGTAAGAAAAAACTGCTCGAAAAGCAGAAAGAGGGCAAGAAGCGCATGCGTCAGTTCGGTACGGTCGAAGTGCCGCAGGAAGCGTTCACGGCAGTACTCAAGTTCGACGATAAAAAGTAGGCGTAAAGATGCGTCATGAATGAGAAGAGCGATTCCTTGAAAGGGGAATCGCTTTTTATGACCTGAAAGCGATGCATTTTTCAGTACTTTAAAACGATATAGTATAGAAAACTATTTCATATCATGGTATGATTATTCATCACTTGCTTTTTGGATTAGCCGGTGCCATGCAGCATCGGCGGGGAAGGAACCAATTATGAATTGGGAACTGATCACCTTTGTAGCCTACTTCGTGATCCTGCTCGGAGTAGCTTCCGTCTTTTTCTTTAACGGATCCAACCGCGACCAGGAAGACTTCTTCCTCGGCGGCCGTTCGATGGGACCGTGGGTCACAGCGCTCTCCGCGCAGGCGTCGGATATGTCCGCCTGGCTGCTGATGGGGCTGCCAGGATCGATTCTCGCGTTCGGCTTCGGGCAGATGTGGATCGGCATCGGTCTGGCAATCGGCACGGCTGCCAACTGGATCCTCTGCGCCAAACGCCTCAGAACATTCTCGAAGGCGGCGGACGATGCGATCACACTGCCGCAGTATCTGGCCAACCGCTTTGCGACGAGTTCGAAAACACTGCAGGTCATCTGCGCGATCATCTTCCTGTTCTGCTACACGATCTATGTCGCCTCAGCGTTCGTCGCCGGCACATCGGTCTTTGAGATGCTGTTCCCCAATGTGGAATCGCAGACGGCGATGATCATCTTTGCGCTGATCATCATCGGCTATACCTTCCTCGGCGGCTTCAAGGCGGTCTGCTGGACGGACTTTTTCCAGGGACTTCTTATGATGGGTGCGCTTATGGCAGTGCCGATCGTGATCCTCGCGACGCACCAGGCGCTCGACACAGCAGCGCTCAGCGCAGTCTATGAATACACCGATGCGTCCGGCGAAGTCGTCGCGTGCGACTTCGGCGCAGGACTCTTCTCCGCGAGCTGGCAGGATGTCGTGTCCGGACTCGGATGGGGACTCGGCTACTTTGGTATGCCGCATATTCTGGTACGCTTCATGTCTATTGAGAAGCCTTCCATGATCAAAAAATCTTCGGTCGTGGCGATCGTCTGGGTCGTGATCTCGCTCGGTTCGGCTGTTCTGGTCGCGTACTTCGGCCGCATGCTCGTGGCGGAAGAACTGCTGACAGTCGGTGCGCAGAAGACGGTCTTCATGTATCTTGCAAGGATGTTCTTCCCGGCGGCGGCCTGCGGACTGCTGCTGGCAGCGATCGTCGCAGCGTCGATCTCCACGGCGGATTCGCAGCTGCTCGTTGCGTCCAGCTCTTTCACATCCGACCTCTATAAGCCGATTTTCCGCAAGGACGCTTCCGACCGGGAAACGCTGCTGATCGGCCGTCTGGTCGTCATTGTGGTCGCAGTCATCGCCTATATGCTTGCTTCCTCGCAGGGATCCGGCGCGCAGGCGATCATGAACATGGTCGAGAATGCGTGGGGCGCGTTCGGCGCGGCGTTCGGACCGACGATCCTGCTGTCGTTGTTCTGGAGAGATTTCAACTATAAAGGAGCGGTCGCCGGTGTCGTATCCGGCTTTGTGATCGACCTCGTATGGCTGTTCAAACTGACCCCGGTCACGGGCGTATACGAGATCGTACCGGGCTTTATCTGCAGCCTGATCATCGCTGTGCTCGTCTCCAAAGCATCCGGCAAACCGAGCGAAGGGGCGCTGGCGGTATACGATACAGCTATGAAAGAAGGTTTTGACGAGTAGCGATTCCTCGCATATAACGAAATGCAGCACCCTCGCAGCCGCGGGGGTGTTATACTGAGAAGGTAAATACGGGAGGCAAAGAAATGAGTGAAATCTATGAAGGCGGCGTGAACGCCAGGACAGTGGTCCTCAATGCAGCAAAGATGAACTTTGACGGAAAACTCGACTTTTCGGTGCTGTCCGATGAAGTGCAGGAGTTTGACGATACTGCGGAATCGCAGGTCCTGCAGCGCATCCAGGGGGCAGACATCGTCGTGACTAAGGAAATGCCGCTCTCCGGTGATACGATCAGACAGTTCCCGGACAGCGTGAAACTGATCAATGAAGCGGGAACAGGCTACAACAATCTGGATCTGGCTGCCGCGAAGGAAAAAGGTATCACCGTGTGCAACATTCCGGCGTACAGTTCGGAGCGCGTCGCGCATACAGCGGTCATGATGATCCTCAATCTGAGTTCCTCCATGCAGATGCAGATGCGCATGCTGGAGGCCGGTGACCGCAGCAATTTCAGCGAGCATCTGATGGTGGATCACGTAGAGGTGAACGGTAAGACGCTGGGCGTTGTCGGCGCAGGCCATATCGGCAGGGAAGTCATCAAGGTCGCGCAGGCGCTCGGGATGGAGATTCTTGTCTATACCCGGACACCGAAAGACGATGGGCTGACATATGTATCTCTGGAAGAACTGCTTGCAGAGAGCGATTACGTGACCCTGCACTGCCCGCTGAACGATGCGACCCGGCATCTGATCGGCAAAGAACAACTCGCTATGATGAAAGACTCGGCGTTCCTGATCAACACTGCCCGTGGTGCACTCATCGACGAACCGGCACTGATCGAGGCACTTGAAAACGGCGTCATCGCCGGCGCGGGCCTCGACGTACAGGAGACGGAACCGCCCGCGGACGACAACCCGCTTTACGATATGCCGAACGTGATCCTTACGCCTCATATGGGCTGGAAGGGACTGGAGACCCGCCAGCGGCTTGTCGACATCCTGGCTGCGAATATCCGCGCCTTTGTGAACGGCGAACCGCAGAACGTGGTTGGCTGACAGTAGTAAAACGAGAAGGCGCAGATAAACGAACATGAAAACCTATCTGGACGGACTGAAGTTTGGCATGCTGCTGCAGATCGCCATCGGGCCGATGTGTCTGATGGTATTCTCGACTGCCCAGAATGCCGGCTTCCTGCATGCCATGGCATTCGTTCTGGCAGTCACGCTTGTCGATGCGTTTTACATCGCACTAGCAGCTCTGGGAATCAGCCGTCTGCTGGAGAATGAGAACCGGAAAAAGGCGCTCCGGCTGATCGGTGGATTGGTACTGATTGCCTTTGGTGCAGGCATTGCACTGTCCATCTTCGGAATCGACATCCTTCCCGGGCTTGGTATCCAGACAGATTCGTCCAGCATCTTCATACAGGGACTGATCATGACGCTGTCCAACCCGCTGACAATTGTGTTCTGGGGAAGCGTCCTGACCGCGAAGATCGCGGACGAAGGTCTGAAGAAAGGGGATCTGGCGTCTTTCTCATGCGGTGCTGTTTCCGCGACGGTCCTCTTCATGACATGCGTTGCTGCTCTCGGGACCGTGCTCAGCACATTCCTCCCGGACCGCGCAGCTGCGGGACTCAACCTGCTCGTTGGCCTGCTGATCGTTTTCTTCGGTCTCCGGATGCTGATGCGCCGCAGCGATTCCTGAAAAGCATTGAAATAACAACGAAAAATCCGCATTTTGCTGTTGACAGAGTGCGGATTTCGTGTTAAATTATCATGGTTGCCGCACAGAACGGGTCATTTAAGATGCGAAAGGTTCGCATCACCCTCGATGGCGAGACAGGTAAGAGGAGGAAAAAGCAACATGTACGCAATTATTGAAACAGGCGGTAAGCAGTACCGTGTCCAGGAAGGTGACGTCATCACCATCGAAAAGCTGAACGCGGAAGTCGGCGAAAAGGTCACCTTTGATAAGGTCCTCGTCATGGGCGAAGGCGCTGATGCTAAGATCGGCACTCCCTATGTCGGCGAGAACGTTTACGGCGAAGTCGTAGAGAATGGCAAAGGCAAGAAGGTCATCATCTACAAGTACAAGGCAAAGAAAGACTACAGAAAGAAGCAGGGTCACAGACAGCCGTTCACAAAGGTAGAGATCACCGGGATCGGCGCTGACAAGCAGCCTGAAAAGAAGGCAGCTGCTCCCAAAGAAGCACCCGTAGAGGCTGCTGCTGAGGAAGCTAAGGAAGCCGTCAGCATGTCCATGAAGAAGGACGAGCTCATTGCTTTCGCGGAAGCCCATGATATCAAAGTCGATGCCAAGGCGACCAAGCAGGCCATCATCGACACCATCAACGAAAACCTGTAATCACGAAATAGATCGGAGGAAAAGACATGTCCAGTAAGAAAGGTGTATCGAGCTCCAAGAACGGCCGCGACTCTGAGTCGAAACGTCTTGGCGTCAAAGTCGGCAATGGCCAGTATGTCAGCGCAGGCAGCATCATCATGCGTCAGCGCGGCACGAAGATCCATCCGGGCAACAACGTCGGCATCGGCGGCGACGACACTCTGTTCGCCAAGATCGACGGTGCGGTCAAGTTCGAGAGAAAAGACAAGAAGCGTAAGCAGGTCAGCGTTTACGCCCAGGAGAACTAAGAAAGACTGATGCGGAGCCCCTTTTCTAAAAGGGGCTCTTTTATGTTTAAAAAGGAGCAGACATGTTTGTCGACAGAGCGGTCATCACCATCCGTTCCGGCAGGGGCGGCAATGGTGCGGTGACCTTCAGAAGAGAACCCTTCGTACCGGAAGGCGGTCCCGACGGCGGGGACGGCGGCAAGGGCGGCGATATCGTCTTTGTGGCCGATCACAGCCTCAGGACATTGATGGATTTCCGGTACAGGACCAAATACGAAGCCGAGAACGGGCAGAACGGCATGCACAAGAAAAAGTACGGCAAAGCCGGACAGGATCTTGTCATCCGTGTTCCGGAAGGCACCCAGGTGTTCGATCAGGAGACCGGCCACCTTATGAAGGACCTCCTGCATGACGGAGATTCTTTTGTGGCGGCAAAAGGCGGCAAGGGCGGTAAGGGAAATGTCCATTTCAAGAGTTCCGTGCGCCAGGCGCCCAATTTCGCGGAAGCCGGCGGTGAAGCTAGAGAACGGACCGTCATCCTCGAACTCAAACTGATCGCGGACGTCGGACTGGTGGGATTCCCCAACGTCGGGAAGTCCACGCTTCTTTCCGTGTCCTCGAAAGCCAAGCCGAAGATCGCCAATTATCACTTTACGACGATCGACCCCAACCTCGGTGTCGTACGTGTCGGGGACGACGGCTTTGTCATGGCGGACATCGCCGGTATCATTGAAGGCGCCAGTGAGGGTGCCGGGATGGGGTTCCGGTTCCTGAAGCACATCGAGCGTACCAAGGTGCTGATCCACGTCGTGGACGTTTCCGGCAGCGAAGGGCGCGATCCGATCGAAGATTTCGACAAGATCAACGCGGAGCTTGAGGCGTATTCGGCATCGCTCCTGAAAAAGCCGATGCTGGTGGCGGCGAACAAGATCGATCTTTTGCCCAATGATGATGACGAAACGCTCGACCGGTTCACGGATTACGTCGAAAGCAAAGGCTACCGCGTTTTCCCGGTCTCCGCACCGATCAACTACGGTACGGAAGAACTTCTGAAAGCGGCGCTCGAAGCGCTGGCACGCGCGGAAGAAGAACCGGACGAAGAGGTCGAAATGTTCGACTTTGAACTGGAAGACAACGATCCGGACTACCGGACGATCCACATTGATCAGGATGAAGACGGAGCGTTTGTGCTCTCCGGCAAACAACTGATGAAGATCTTCCGCTCGACCAACTTCTACGATATGGGGTCGCTGCGGTATCTCTATAAGTACATCGAAAAAAGCGGCATCATCGCTGAACTCAGGGAAATGGGGCTCGAGGAGGGCGACACCATCCGGATCGATGATTTTGAATTCGAGTATGTGGACGAGTTTTAGCAGACGGCAGGCGTTGAAAGGAAAGGTCATCCATGACCGCAGCGAAGACAGATAACGGGAATAGAGTGAATGTGCCGGACCTCGATGAATGCAGGAAGATCCTGGCGGACTACGGAACGCCTGAGCATGTGATCCGGCATTGCGAGGCAGTCGCGCACTGCGCACTGGTCATTGGCCGCGCACTCAATGTGAGAGGGTATCATCTGGACCTCGATCTGGTGCAGGCGGCAGGGCTTCTGCACGATGTCGCGCGCGTCGAACAGGATCATCAGAAGGCCGGTGCGTCTCTTCTTGCGCGTCTCGGGTATCCGGAAGTAGCATCGATCATCAGCGTACATATGACGTATCCTGCTTTCCACGCGGTCGATGCGTTCGATGAGACCGATCTCGTCTGCCTGGGGGACCGCCTTTGCAAATTCGATGAATACGTGGGGCTGGAGGAGCGGATGGATTATATCCTCGATAAGTTCAAGGGCAACGAGGAAGCGCGCCGCACCATTCTGGCCAATAAAAGAAAGGTCGCTGTCACGATGCAGGAACTGCGTGAACGTCTAGGCATGTCTGTCGACGAACTGATGGCGCAGCATCCGATCAGCGAAGAGGGGTGGCACTAAATGGGAGCGATCCATATCGAGTCCCTGCTCAAAAAAGTCGAAAAGCCCGGCCGGTACATCGGCGGGGAGTTCAATGAGATCCGCAAGGACCATGCGTCCGTGGGGACGACGTTTGCGTTCGCTTTTCCGGATCTTTACGAGATCGGCATGTCCTACATGGGGATGCAGATCCTTTACAATATCATCAACCACGAGGACGATCTTCTGTGCGAACGCGTCTTTGCGCCTGCGGTCGACATGGAATCGCTGATGCGCGCGGAGAATGTTCCGCTTTTTGCTCTGGAGAGCAAGACTCCTGTCAGGGAGTTCGATGTGCTTGGCTTTACGCTGCAGTACGAGATGTCCTTCACGAATATGCTCAACATGCTGGATCTGGCAGGCATTCCGCTCCATGCGGAAGACAGGGACGAGACTTTCCCGCTGGTTATTGCAGGCGGCCCCTGCGCATACGATCCTGAGCCTCTGGCTTGCTTTGTGGACGCTTTTCTCATCGGGGACGGGGAAGAGAACCTCCCGGCGTTCCTGCGGCTGTACGGCGAGTATAAGGCGCAAGGGAGGTCCAAAGAGGCGTTTCTAAAGGCAGCTGCCGCGATCGAAGGCGTTTATGTACCGCGGTTCTACCAGCCGGTCTATCACGAAGACGGCACGCTGAAAGAGGTCCGCAAACTGTATGCCGGGGCACCGGACCGCGTCCGCAAGGCGCTGGTCAAGGAACTGGATCTGGCAGAGTATCCCGTAAGACCGCTCGTTCCGATGATCGAGATCGTACAGGACAGGGCGGTCGTGGAGCTGTTCCGCGGCTGCACGAGGGGCTGCCGTTTCTGCCAGGCGGGGATGATCTACAGGCCGGTGCGCGAACGGTCACCGGAGAAGATCTTCGGGATCGCAGATCAGATCACGAAGAATACCGGGCAGGATGAAATGACACTGCTGTCGCTGTCCACTTCCGACTACTCGCATTTCGAAGATATGGCGACGGATCTGATCGATCTGTGCACCGAACGGCACGTCGGTCTTTCGCTGCCCAGTCTCAGACTCGACAGTTTCAGTTTCAAGGTCCTGAACGAGATCCAAAAGTACCGGAAATCCGGTCTGACGTTCGCACCGGAGGCGGGTACGCAGCGTCTGCGTAACGTCATCAACAAGAACATCACCGAAGAGAATATTTTCAGCAGCGTCCGGCAGGCGATCGAGCTCGGCTGGAAGCATATCAAGTTCTACTTCATGATGGGGCTTCCCGGTGAAACACTGGAAGACCTCGACGGTATCGCGGACATCGCCCGCAGGGTGATGCAGCTCAACCGCGAGATGCATGTAGATAAAGGCAACCGCTTCAACGTGACCGTGAGCGTCAGCAATTTCGTTCCCAAAGCGCACACGCCGTTCCAATGGGCGCCGCAGGATGCTGATTTCACGGAGAAACACGACTATCTGTCCGCAAAAATGAAGATCAAGGGCGTTTCCTTCCATTATCATGATGATCCCGTCAGCCGGCTGGAAGGTGTTTTTGCGCGCGGGGACAGACGGACGGGATACTTCCTCGAGGAAGCGTGGAAGAACGGCTGCAAGTTCGACAGTTGGTCGGAGCAGTATAATGCGGAGGGCTGGCAGAAAGCGGAGGATGCATTCCGCGAAAAGTACGGGTACGGTACGGCGTTCTACCGGACGAGACAGCGTTCGTACGATGAACTGCTGCCCTGGGACATCGTGGACTGCGGCGTCAGCAAGGCGTTCCTGATGCGGGAGATGGAAAAAGCAAAGCAGGCGGTCACGACCGATGACTGCCGGATCCGCTGCAACGGCTGCGGTGTGAATACATGGACGGACTGTCCGCTGGAGGGCATCCATGGCTAGATACTATCTGATCTTTTCAAAATCCGGCTATGCCGTTTATACTTCCCATCTCGACATGCAGCGTTTCTTCAAGCGCGCGTTTGCGCGGGCGCAGATCGAGCTGGCGTTTTCCAACGGGTTCAATCCGCACCCGAAGATGAGTTTCGCGCAGCCGCTGTCGCTCGGGTACAGCAGCCAGAGCGAGTATCTGGAATTCCAGACAAAGGACGAACTGCCCGCGGAAGAGATCAAATCCCGTCTTTGCGGCGTCATGCCGGAAGGGATCGGCGTGCTCGATGTCAGATGTCTTCCGGACAGCGGGAAGAGTCTGGCCGCAATGTGCACAGCGGCTTCATACAGGATCTTCATCCGCTGGGACAGGGAAGAGATGGGCTGCAGTGCGGACCATTTCGATATGCGTGGTTTTCTGAGGCAGGAGAAGATCCTCGTGTTCAAACGGATGAAGAAAAAGAAGGAACCGCAGGAAGTCGACATCAGAGGCAAGATCCGGGAAATCGAGTGGGCAGTACAAGACAATATTTTGATTATGTCTACTGTTTTAGACGCAGGAAGCGATTCCAATCTCTCTCCGGATCTGCTGATCAAGGCGATCGGACGGTACGCCGGTGTTGAGATACCGCCTGAAAATGTTGAAATCACAAGGGTTTCTATGACGCTGGACGGCCTCGAATAACCCCTCGCACAAAAGAATTACAAATATTGACAGATAGCCTCCGTGGCTGTAAGATTTTGACAAATCTACAGAACGGAGGCTTTTATGATGCAGGAATTACTCAAAAGCGAGTTCTTCGCGGTCCACAGGGAAAAGATCATCAAGGGAGCAGTCATAGGTCTGATCGTCTTGGCTGCCGTCATCGTTTTTGCGTTCCATACCGGCAGCAAAGAGCCGGTCGAACTGACGGAACAGCCTGCTGTGAACGCGGCGGAAGAAGAGACCGGAGAGACTGAACGGCTTGAAGAATCCGCAGCGATCGTCGTTGTCGATGTCGCAGGGGCTGTTCTTTCACCTTCTGTCGTCCATCTTAAGGAAGGCGCCAGAGTGGAAGACGCGATCGCGGCGGCGGGCGGACTTGCAGAGGACGCTGATGTCAGCCAGATCAATCGTGCTGCTGTCCTTCATGACGGGGAAAAACTATATATTCCCGCGGTTGGAGAAGATGTGACAGTGGTGCCGCCCGTGCCTGCTGCAGACGGCACGGGCGAAGATGGTGCGATGCTGGTCAACATCAATACGGCGACCACTGAGGAACTGGAATCACTGAAAGGCGTGGGGCCGGTGACTGCCGCGAAGATCATCGAGTATCGAACGGTCTACGGTGCGTTCGAGACGATCGAAGATATCAAAAATGTGGACGGGATCGGGGAAAAGACGTTCGAAGGATTGAAAGATCAGATCACGGTGTGACTTCTGGTATACGAAATGAATAAGAAAGAGAAAGAATGACCGGAATGGGAATGAGAAAGGAGAATAACGAATGAAGAATGAGAGACGCAGGCAGGCGCGGTTAAGATGCTTTCTGTGGCTGCTGGCAGCCCTTCTGATCGGGCAGCTGGCAATGCCGTTTTCAGGGGTGCTGCGTGCCGGACATCAGGTGTTTGCGGATACGCCGGAGACCGCCCGGTTTGAGCTGGATGTATCGGATGACATGATCTATTACGGGGACTGGTTCACCAGACTGATGCGGTTCCGGTACCAGGACACCGGAGAGACGGAACGCGCGTACTGTATGAACCCGGAACTGTATCCGCCGCGGGAAGGTACCCATACAGCGACGATCTACAACTACAGGAACGTGCCGGATCATTACCGCGCGCTGTGGAAAGCGCTGTATTATCTGGAAGGTGGTCCGGGATACCCGCTCGTCGCGGATGTGTGGGACAGTGTTTATCACTACGATCCTGCGCATCCGGATGCCTGGTCGTCTGCAAGAGCGCAGGCATACGCGCTTTCCCACATGGTGGTCTCCGATCTGTCACCGGTCGGCTCGAGCGGTGCGACGGGGGCGGGAGGGACCTATCTGCGTCTTGAAAACGCTATGATCGAGAGGATCAAAACGATGCCCGATCCACCGAAGACGTTCCAGATCGCGGTGTATGTATCGGGCAGCGATCTGCAGAACCTGACCGGATACTGTGCGCCGCTGAGTGTGACCGGAACGCTTAGGCTGACCAAACGCGGTACGGAAACCGCGCTGACGGAGGATAACCCCGCCTACACGCTGGCAGGGGCGGAATACGGTGTTTATCTGGATGCCGGCTGCACCTCCAAAGCCGCTTCGTTCACCACGGATAAATCCGGTAAAACGGACGAATTGACGCTGGAAGAAGGAACGTACTATGTGCGCGAGGACAAGGCGTCCCGTGGCTATGTGCCGGACAAGACCGTGCATCAGGCTGTCATAGAGGCAGACGAGACGACGGAGATCGTTTCGGAAGAGGTTCCGCAGCGCGCCGTCTTGGAATGGCTTCTGTTCAAAACGGACAAAGAATCCGGCAAAGCTGTTCCCAAAGGCAGTGCTTCGCTGGAAGGGGCTGTCTTCGAGGTGCGCTGGTACGCGGGGCAGTATGACAGCGCAGAAGCCGCCGCGAAGGACGGCGCGAAGTGCCGCACCTGGCAGTTCCGAACGGACGGGGACGGCCGCATTGCGTATGCGGATCCTTATAAAACGGACGGGGATGCGCTGTTCTATGATGCGCATGGCACAGCTGTGCTGCCCTGCGGTCTGCTGGTCGTCCGGGAAGTGACAGCCCCGGCCGGATACCTGACGGATCAGGAGAGCAGACAGATCAGGATCTCTCCGGTCAGTGGACTGACGGACCCTGTGATTCCCGCTGATCAGATTGGTCAGATGCCGTCCGTTCCGGAACAGGTCATGCGCGGCGGATTCCGCTTTAACAAACTGAAAGAAGGCAGTGCGGAAGCAGTTGCGATGGTCCCGTTCAGGGTCACGTCCGAGACGACCGGCGAGCAGCATATCCTGGTCACGGACGCGAATGGTATCGCAGATACCGAAAGCGTTTCTCATACAAGGAACTGCAATGCGAATGACGATGCCGTCTCTGCGGATGGGATCCCGGATGAGACTGCTCTTGATCCGTCCGCGGGCGTCTGGTTTTACGGATACGGGGAAGGCGGCGAGGAAAACGGGGCGCCGGAAGATGCGAAGAAAGCGCTCCCGTACGATACTTATCTGGTCGAGGAGCTTCCCTGCAGTGTGAACAAGGGATACCGGCCGGCTGTTTTCCGGGTCAGGATCGATCGGGATAAGGTGGTCATCGACCGCGGCACGGTGACGGACTACAAAGATATCACGATCATCGGAACGACGGCTGTCTGCAAGGAGACAGCGTCGCATTACGCGCCGCAGACAGGCCTGGTGACGATCACGGACACCGTGCGGTATGAAGGCGCGCAGCCCGGTGAAAAGTACCGCATGGAGGGTGTTCTGATGGATCGTGAGACAGGTGAACCGGTCCTGGCAGACGGGGAACCGGTTACAGTTTCCAAAGAGTATACGGCGCTGTACAGAGATGGTGCGTTCCGGATGACATTTGAGGTCGATGCAGCTGAACTGACGGGGCATACGACGGTCGTCTATGAAACGCTGTACCGGGATGATGTATCTGTAGCAGAGCATAAAGATATCGACGATGAAGGACAGACCGTGCGGTTCCCGTCTATTGCGACGCAAGCAGCAAGGACAGAGGATGGGCTGGTCATCGACCACGTGACGTACAGCGGACTGCAGGCAGGAGAGACGTACACCATGACAGCGCACCTTATGGATCCGGACAGCGGAGAAGAAATCAAAGACGTGGAAGGCAGCCTGGTATTCACGCCGGAGACGGACAGCGGCACAGTCGATGTGCCGATCGATGTGACCGGTGCGGGCAGCGGATTCAGGGTCGTCTTTGAACAGTGCACACTGGAAGGGGAGCTGATCGCATCGCATGAGGATGCTTCCTGTAAAGAACAGACCGTCCTGCTGCCGGAGAAACCGGCAACGCCGGTGCCGCAGAAAAACCATTCTGTGCCGCGTACCGGTGATCCGGCGGGCAGCGCAGCCTGGTGGTGTCTGCTCGGGGCGGCTGTGGTGCTGGCAACGGCAGGATTTGCCAGACGGACTGCCGCAAACGGGAAAGAGTAGGCGAAAGCCGGACAGCCCGGGGTCCCGGCGCGCGGGCAATCAAACAGACCCTCCTATCAAAATATTGACTGGACCTGTCTCCGCAAGTATAATCAACTGGCAAAGGAGGCAGGTCTTGTCATGATCGAAAAAGAACATATCGACCGCATCAATGAACTGGCTGCACTTGCCAAACAGCGGGAACTGACCGAGGAGGAACTTGCCGAGAGGGCAGTGCTCCGCCGCGCGTATATCGACGCGATCAAAGGCAGTCTCAGAGTGCATCTGGAGTCCATTGAGATCGTGGAGGAAGAATAAAGCCGCACAGATTTGTGCGACTTTTTTCTTTTTGCTTGTAAATCCTACTAAAATGGTATATTATTCTATTAACCTATAAAGATATAGGGAATAAAGGCGAGGAGAAAGGAAAGAATGAAACAGATATATCTTGATTATTCTGCAACGACGCCTGTGAAGCCGGAAGTGCTGGAGGAGATGATCCCGTACTTCACCGAATACTATGGCAATCCATCGAGCCTGTACGATCTGTCGTATCCGTCGAAGGATGCGATCGCAAAGGCGCGCGGGCAGGTGGCGTCGCTGATCAACTGTGATCCGGCAGAATTGTTTTTTACATCCTGCGGCAGCGAGAGCGACAACTGGGTGTTGTTCGGTGTCGCGGATGCACAGCGAAAGAAGGGCGGACATATCATTACGACCTCGATCGAGCACCACGCGATCCTGCACACCGGCGATTACCAGAGAAAACACGGGCTGGATGTGACGTATCTGCTGGTCGACGAGAAAGGGTTCATCACACCGGATGTGCTGGAAGCGGCGATCCGGCCGGATACTGTTCTGATCTCCATCATGTATGTCAACAACGAGGTCGGTACGGTCCAGAACATCAAAGAACTGGCGGAGATCGCCCGTGCGCACGGCATCACGTTCCATACGGACGCGGTGCAGGCGCTCGGCAACGTGAACTGCGATGTACAGGAACTGGGCGTCGATCTGATGTCGATGTCCGCGCACAAGATCTACGGGCCGAAGGGGGTCGGCGCACTTTATATCAGAAAGGGCACCCGGATCAGCAATTATCTGCACGGCGGCGCGCAGGAAAGCAAACACCGCGCAGGAACGGAGAATGTGCCCGGGATCGTCGGATTCGGCAAAGCTGCCGAACTGGCCAAAGATCATTTTGAGGAACACGTGGCGCACAGCAGCAGTCTGCGCGATTACTTCGTGGATCGCGTGCTCAGCGAGATCCCGCACACATACCTCAACGGGAGCCGGGAACACAGGCATCCGGGGAACGCAAACATCACCTTTGAATACATCGAGGGGGAATCGATCCTGCTGCTGCTCAACTACTACGGCATCTGTGTTTCCACCGGGTCGGCCTGCAGTTCGGCTTCTCTCACGCCGAGCCACGTGCTGTCCGCGATGGGCATCCCGCCGGAGATCATTCACGGAACGATCCGGTTCACGGTCGGCGATATGACGACCAAAGAAGACCTGGATTACACCGTTGACAAACTGAAGGAGGTCGTCGGAAGGCTTCGGGAGATCTCAGCAGTCAGTGAAGAGAAAGGATGGTAATACAATGAAAATGTACAACGATACGGTCATCGAGCACTTCATGAATCCGCACAACGTCGGCGAGATCGAAAATGCGGACGGCGAGGGGATCTACGGCAGCCCGGTCTGCGGCGACATGATGAAGATGACGATAAGCGTGGATGAGAACGACATCATCACAGACTGCAAATTCAAAACATTCGGCTGCGGCAGTGCCATCGCGAGTTCATCGATCGCGACGGACATGATCATCGGTATGACGGTCGAAGAAGCGCTCAAGCTGACGAACGAGGAAATCATCGAAGCACTCGGCGGTCTGCCTGCGATCAAGATCCACTGTTCGGTGCTGGCGGATACCGCTATCAAGATGGCGATCTACGACTACGCGCAGAAGAATGGCAAAACGTATCAAGGTCTGGAAGGGTTCGATCCCAACCAGACGGAAGATGACCATTGAGGAAATACCGGACACATACTCCTTACTCTCGTGTCATACAAAAGAAAGGGCGGCATAAAGTGCCGTCCTTTCGCTGTTGATTGCTGTTCGGCATTTCTTGATCGCGAAATGCGTTTTCGTTCGTGACCGATCTACAGCAGAATGATCGCGCGCATCGGACAGACCGGTCCGCAGTATCCGCATTTCAGGCATTTGCTCTGATCGATCTCAGCCAGACCATCCGCGCCCCAGTGGATGGCTTTGCTGCTGCAGCGTTTGATGCAGCGGCCGCAGCCGATGCAGTCGCTCTTTTCGACGATCATTCTTTTCTTTGAAATGTCCGGTTCATAATTGTCCGGGAGGGTGCCTTCGAAGTACGCGATGGCTTTGTCGATCTCGTCTGTTGACGACAGACCGATCATGACGGCGGCATTGCCGGGGATCTGCGATGCGTAATCGAGACACTTCACGTAGTCTTTTGTGAGGTTGCC
>JAWRJC010000144.1:0-5894 GCA_040307715.1 Clostridiales bacterium
GGCTCGTTATGACCACTTCGATAACTCTCCACAGCAAATTGTATTATACAGGAATCGCTAATAGATTTCCACAAAAACTTTTCCAGTGTGGTATAATATATGGCGTTGCGGAATCGCCCGGTACGGACGGCCGCAAACCTGCGAATCCAAGCCGGTGCAAACCGGCCAACCATAAGAAAGAAGGTACAGACATGACAAAAGTGGATATTTTCTCCGGTTTCCTCGGAGCCGGCAAGACGACATTGATCAAGAAGCTGATCGCGGACGGCGCCTACGGCGATGAAAAGCTCGTCCTGATCGAGAACGAATTCGGCGAGATCGGCATCGACGGCGGATTCCTGAAGGAGACCGGCGTCCAGGTCAATGAGATGAACTCCGGCTGCATCTGCTGCACGCTGGTCGGCGACTTCGGCCGCGCGCTCAATCAGGTCATCGAGGAATACGCCCCGGAGCGCATCATCATCGAGCCCAGCGGCGTCGGCAAACTGAGCGACGTCATCATCGCCGTGCAGGACCTGCACAATGAGAACATCGAACTGAACGGGTTCACGACAGTCGTCGATGCAAAGAAGGCGAAGGTCTACATGAAGAACTTCGGTGAGTTCTATGAGAACCAGGTCGAACATGCCAGCTCGATCATCCTCAGCCACACGGCGGGGCTGTCCCAGGAAAAACTGGATGCCTGCGTGAAGATGCTGCGCGAGAAGAACGACCACGCGACAATGGTCACCACGGACTGGGATCAGATCTCCGGTCAGCAGATCCTCGAGGTCATGGAGCAGAAGAAGACGCTTTCCGCAGAGCTCGACAAACTGCGTGAAGAAGCATACGCCCATGAAGCGGAGCATCATCACCATCACCACGATCACGAAGAACATGACCACGATCATGATCATGAGCATCATCATGACCATGACGAACATGAACACCATCACGATCATGAACACGAGCATCATCATGACCATGACGAGCACGAACACCATCATCACCATGATCACGGCCATCACGGGCATCATCACGCGGATGAGATCTTCAGCGAGATGGGCGTCATGACGGCTCATAAATACACCAAAGAGCAGATTGAAGAAGCGCTCAAAGGGCTGGATAACTTCGCAGAGTGCGGTCAGGTCCTCCGTTCCAAGGGTATCGTCGAAGGCGTGGACGGCAAATGGATCCACTTCGACTACGTGCCTGGTGAACCGGAAGTCAGAGAGGGTACCGCAGAAGCGACCGGCATGATCTGCGTCATCGGTGTAGATCTGGAGGAAGACCGCATCCGTGAACTGTTCCTGCTTGACTAAGAGGAAAGAGTTATGATGAATCAACAGCAAGAGATCCCCGTATACCTGTTCACCGGGTTCCTCGGCGGGGGCAAAACAACATTCATTCAGGACATCCTGTCCACGACCGACTTCAACGAAGGCGAGCGGACGCTGCTCCTTCTGTGCGAAGAGGGCGAAGAGGACTATGATCCTTCCAAGTTCAGTTATCCGAACGTCTATATCGAGACGATTGAAGACGAAGAGGATCTGACGCAGGAGCGCCTGAAAAAACTGGAGAAACGCCACGCGATCGACCGCGTTGTCATCGAGTACAACGGGATGTGGATGCTGCAGACCCTGTTCCGGAACATGCCGCCGAACTGGCTGATCTACCAGGAAGTCTGCTTCCACGACGCGACGACCTTCCTGATGTACAACCAGAACATGCGCCAGCTCTGTTTTGACAAGATGCAGACCGCGGAGCTCAACATCTTCAACCGCTGTGAGAAAGGCTTTGACAAGATGCCGTTCCACAAAGAGGTGCGCATTGCCAACCGCCGCGCGCAGATCTGCTATGAATACGGTCCTGATGATGTGGAGCAGGATGATATTGAAGATCCGCTGCCGTACGATATGGAAGCGCCCGTCGTGGAGATCAAGGATGAATGGTACGCGGAATGGTACCGCGATATCAATGAAAATCCGAAGAACTACGAGGGCAAGACCCTGCAGCTGCGCGTGCGCATCGCCATGATCGACGAACTGCCGAAAGGGAAGTACGCGATGGGCCGCCATGTGATGACCTGCTGCGTGGAAGACATCCAGTTCGCCGGATTGGTGTATGTTTACGATAAACCTTTAGATGTTAAGAAGGGCGACTGGGTCATGGTCAAAGGGACCGTGAAGAACGAATATGAACAGGCGTATCAGGAAGAAGGCCCGGTCATCTACTGCGAGAAGGCGTGGAAAACAAAGGCACCGGATCCCGAAGTCGCGATGTTCTGAACACGTAAGCCTGAGAAACCAAACTTAAAAAGAAAGGCGATTCCGCGCGAATCGCCTTTTTTGTGCTTTCGTTTACTAAGACTGATGTAAGTATCAGCGGAGCCGCTGCCGGACGAGTTCCGCCCAGAAACGCGCGCCTGGCTCCAGAATCACATCGTTGTAATCGTAGATGTTCTGGTGCAGGGAGACGTTTTCATTCGCGATGGCACTCTTGCCGCTGCCAAGGAACATGAAGCAGCCGGGCACATGGTGCAGATAGATCGCAAAGTCTTCCGATACCATTGATGGTGTGCAGTTCGGGTCGACGTTTTCCGGACCGAAGATGGAGGCGGCAGCGTTGGCTGCGATGCTCACACAGCGCTCGTCGTTGACGGTGGGATAGAACTCATGGGTATACGCAAAGGACCAGTCAGCATGGTTCATCTCGCAGACACCCTTGACAATCTCCCGCATCCTTTGTTCAACGAGTGCCTGATCGGCCTGTGTCATGGTGCGCACATCCCCGCGGACCTCCACATGTGTAGGAATCGCATTGTGGGCGCCGTCTGTTTCGATCTCCGTGCAGGAGATGACGACCGGGTTGACCGGCACAGCATTGCGCGAGACAATCGTCTGCAGGGCAAGATAAATCTCGGAGAAACACGCCAACGGATCGATGCCTTCGTGCGGACTCGATGCATGGCCGCCTTTTCCCGTGATCCGGATCGTAAAGTCATCTTCACTTGCCATGATGCCGCCGGCCCGAGTGCCGAATTTTCCCGCCTGCAGGAAGGGGGCATTGTGCATACCGTAGATCTCATCGATCGGGAATCTCGAAAGAAGCCCGTCGTCGATCATTGCCTGTGCGCCTTTGCCGGGCTCTTCAGCAGGTTGAAAGATGAAACGTACCGTACCGTTGAAATCGCGGCTTTCCGAGAGCAGTTTTGCCGCGCCGAGCAGGGTGACCGTGTGTCCGTCATGCCCGCAGCCGTGGAATTTTCCTGGATTCTCAGAAACATGATCGTGTACACCGCATTCCGTGATGCCCAGTGCATCCATGTCCGCGCGGATGCCGATCACATCCGGACCGTCACCGCATCTGAGCGTTCCGACGACACCGGTGCCGCCGATGCCTTCCGCGACATCGATGCCGGCGGCGCGCATTTCTTCAGCCACAAGCGAAGCGGCAGTCTTTTCTTCGAATGCGGTCTCAGGATGCTGATGGAGATAATGCCGCCAGGCGGTCAGTTGCTCTTGAAATGTGTTGTTCATCTTCGGACCTCTTTCTCTACCGGGCAGCGGAAACACTGCTGTTTTTCACAGTATAGCATAAAAATGCCCTTGCAATTTTATCTTTGCAGGTGCTAAAATAGCCGAGGTTGAGTAGCCAAAGCGCGTAAGTCCGAACCAGGACCTGCGCGCTTTTTCTGTGTGCAGGAAATACGAATGCACTATACAGAATGAACAGGGGGCAAGAATATGGGCAGCAAGAAAAAAGCGAGAAGAGGCGGTCTGACGGTATCGATCCTGTCGCTGTCGCTATTGACAGTGATGGCAGGGGCTGCGGTCGCACCGGCACTGAACATCATCCGCGAATACTTTGCGGACGCACCGCAGGCGCTGGTGCAGATGATCATCAGCGTGCCGGCACTCTTCATCGTCATCACCAATCTGTACTTTCCAAAACTCTCCCGCAAGTATAAAGCCAAAGGCCTGCTGATGGTCGGGCTGGTTCTCTACACGGCGGGCGGCGTCGCAGCAGGGCTGTTCAGCAGCATCTATCTGGTCCTGGCGGCACGGGCACTCGTCGGCATCGGTGTGGGGATCGTCATGCCGATGTCGACCGGGCTGCTGGCCTTCTACTATACCCGCGATAAGCAGGACCGCCTGATGGGGTACAGTTCGGCGATGAATCAGCTGGGCGGCAGCATCGCGACGCTGCTGTCCGGTCTGCTCGCTGTGATCAGCTGGCGGGCGAGTTTTCTGGTGTATCTGATGGGCCTGATCAGCATCGTGCTGTGTCTCATTCACCTGCCCAATGAACGGATCGGCAGAGAAGGGCGAAAAACGCCCGCGAAAGCTGCGAAAAGCGGTTCGAAAGGCACAGATGCTGCCGGCGGTGAAAAAAGCGTCTTCGGCGAATACTATCCATTCATCATAGGGATGTTCCTGCTGATGTTCACGTTCTTCGTCTATCCGGCAAACTTCGCCCTGGAAACCGCAAAGGCCGGCATCATCCCGCAGCAGTACATCGCCGTGATCATGGCGATCATGGACGCCTGCGGATTCCTGGGCGGTCTGGCGTTTGCGCCGGCAAAGCGATTCCTCAAAAGCGGAACACGGTTCACTGCTCCGCTGCTCTTTGTGCTCGGGTACGGCTGTCTGCTGCTCTCGGGCGGGCTTGCCGCGACCCTGCTCGGGTCCGTCTGCATCGGTTTCGCGGCCGGAGCGGGCGTACCGTATCTCATCTCGACCGCTTCGATGAAGGCGGGCAGAAATGCCGGCAGTACCGTCCTGCCGTTGATCTCGGCAGCGCTCTACACGGCGCAGTTTGTCACGCCGATGATCCTCTCGGTGATCGAACAGGCATTTCCCGCCGCACATATCCCGTATCTTACAGCGGTGATGAGCGGCTTGCTGTTCCTGCTCTGGTCGGTGACGATCCGGGAGGGCGGCCACAAGGAGCGTGTTATACAGGAAGAAACCAGATGAACAGTGGTTCATGATGAAATGAATATTCAACATGCTAAAGAGGGCGGAATCGCTCTCTTTTTTGCATTTTGGTATGCTATAATCGTTATGGATATGAAATGAACAGCCGCCATTGTACGTGGACGGTTAAAGGAGAAGGTATGAAACAGATCACTTTGGGGAAGACCGGTATCACAACGCCGCAGAATGCGTTCGGCGCGCTGCCGATCCAGCGCATCAGCAAGGAGGATGCAGTATATCTGCTGCGCAAGGCTTACGACGGCGGGATGACGTATTTCGACACCGCAAGAGCGTATTCAGACAGCGAGGCGAAAGTCGGGGAGGCTTTTCAGGGGATGCGTGATAAAGTGTTCATCGCATCCAAGACGATGGCGAGGACGCCTGAGGAAATCAAAGAACAACTTGACACTTCACTGAAGACGCTCGGGACTGATTATATCGACGTCTATCAGCCGCACTGTGTTCCGCAATGCTACCGGCCGGGCGACGGGACCGGTGTTTACGAATGCCTCGAGGAAGCGAAAAAGCAGGGTAAGATCCGGCATATCGGTGTGACCGCCCATCTGATCCAGGTCGCGGAGGAAATCGTGCAGTCAGGGCTTTATGAAACGCTGCAGTTCCCGTTCAGCTATCTTGCCTCTGACAGAGAGAAGAAGCTTGTTGAAGACTGTCTCTCGGCAGGGATGGGGTTCGTCTGCATGAAGGGGCTCGCCGGCGGTCTGATCACGCGTTCCGAAGCGGCGATGGCTTTTATGACGCAGTACGATGTACTGCCGATCTGGGGCGTCCAGAAAGAAAAAGAACTGGACGAGTGGCTGTCTTACATGGATAACACGCCTGCGATGACCGAAGAGATCGCTGCTTTCATTGAAAAGGAAAAAGAAGAGTTGTCCGGGGAGTTCTGCCGTGGCTGCGGGTACTGCAAGCCGTGTCCGA
>JAWRJC010000145.1:0-16521 GCA_040307715.1 Clostridiales bacterium
GTGCGAGGCGGCCGTGTTCGTCTACGATATGGAAACCTTCGTGCCGCACGACTTCCTGACGCTCTTCAAGGCGTACGGGATCACGACATTCTGCGCACCGCCGACCGCGTACCGCGTGTTCGTCAAGCGCGACCTGAGCAAGTACGGCATCGTAGATCTGCAGTACGCGACCACCGCGGGCGAAGCGCTCAACGCGGAGGTCTGGCAGCAGTTCTATGACAAGACCGGGCTCAAGATCATGGAAGGGTTCGGGCAGACCGAGACGACCCTGTCGCTCGGCACTCTGTACGGCACCGCGCCGAAGCCCGGCTCCATGGGCAAACCAAGCCCGATGTACGACGTTGATCTGGTCGATTCCGAAGGCAACAGTCTGCCGGACGGGGAAGTCGGCGAGGTCGTCATCCGCACGGACAAAGCAGTCCCCTGCGGGCTGTTCTGCGGCTACTTCGGCAGCGAAGACAAGCTGGAGGATGTATGGTACGACAACGTCTATCACACGGGCGACACCGCGTACCGCGATGAGGACGGCTATTACTGGTATGTCGGCCGGACAGACGATCTGATCAAGTCCTGCGGCTACCGCGTCGGACCGTTCGAGGTCGAGTCGGTCCTCATGGAACTGCCGTACGTTCTCGAGTGCGCTGTGACCGGCGTCCCGGACAAAAACCGCGGCCAGCTTGTCAAGGCGACCATCGTCCTGACCGAAGGAACGGAAGGCACGCGCGAACTCGCCAAGGAGATCATGCGGTACGCCAAGGAGCACATGGCTCACTACAAAGTGCCGCGCCTTGTGGACTTCGTTGCGGAACTTCCGAAGACGATCAGCGGCAAAGTGCGCCGCGTGGAGATCCGCAAGGACTGAGGGGGACACATGCTGCAAGCTGTACTGATCGATTTTGACGGCACGCTGATGAATACCGATGAGGTGGTCCTGCGCTCCTGGGAGCACACGTACCGGGAACTGGGCAGAGAAGTCCCGCCTGCGGAGGAGATCCGGCGGACGTTCGGCGAACCGCTGCGGCGGTCAATGGAGTACATTTTCCCGGATGTCCCCGTGGAAGAATCGCTCAGCATCTACCGGGCATACAATAAGGCGCGTTTCCTTACTTACACGGAGCCGTATCCCGGTATGGTCGAATTGATCGACCGCCTGCGGGAGGAGGGCATCCTGACCGCGCTCGTCACATCGCGTCTCAGGAACACGACCTACCTGGGGCTGGAACATTTCGACCTTGTGCGGCGGTTTGACGCGATCCTCACCGAGGACGACATCGAGGCGAGCAAGCCGGATCCGGATCCCGTCTATACAACGCTCCGCAAACTGGGTGTGCCGTTCGAGCCATCGCCCTCCTGGGCTGCCGAAGGGCGGATCCCGCAGCAGAAGGAACATGTCCTCATGATCGGCGATTCGGTCTACGACATCCGGTGCTGCGAGAACGCCGGCATCGGCTCGGTGCTCGTCGGCTGGACCAACACACTTCAGATCGCCTGCGCTGCGTCAGCCGGACTGATGAAGGCCAGCGCGGACAGCCCGCTGACAGCGGCTGCATCCAGTGGTGAATCCGTGCATCCGGACTACATTCTCTATGAAGCGGATGCATTCGATGATATTTTCAATGACAAACGAGGTGAACAATGAACAGAGTCTGTGAAATTCTTGGAACCGAATATCCCATCATCCAAGGCGCGATGGCCCGTATCGCGACGGCGGAACTGGCCGGCGCGGTCAGCAACGGCGGCGGCCTGGGCATCATCGCAGCGGGCGGGGCGCCCGTCGAATGGGTGAAAGAGCAGATCGATAAATGCCGGAGCATCACCGACAAACCGTTCGGTGTGAACATCATGCTGCTGGCGGACAACGTGGACGAACTTGTGGACCTTCTCATCGAAGAGAAAGTCGCGGTCGTGACCACCGGCGCCGGCAACCCCGGCAAGTATATCCCGCGCTTCAAAGAGGCGGGCATCAAGGTCATCCCGGTCGTGGCGAATGTGACGCTGGCCAAGAGAGTCCAGCGCGCCGGCGCGGACGCCATCGTGGCGGAAGGCTGCGAGGCGGGCGGCCACATCGGGGAGACGACCACCATGGCGATGATCCCGCAGATGGTGGACGCTCTGGACATCCCGGTCATCGCGGCAGGCGGCATCGCCGACGGGCGCGGCCTCGCGGCGGCATACATGCTCGGGGCGGAAGGCGTGCAGGTCGGCACGAGATTCCTCGTCGCCGAAGAGTGCATCGTCAGCCGGCCGTATAAGGAGATGGTCCTCAAGGCAAAGGACAGCAGCACCGTGGCGACAGGGCGGTTCACCGGTCATCCGGTCCGCGTTCTCAAGAACAAACTCTCCCGCGCGATGCTCGAGCTCGAGAAGACGCAGGATCTTGAGGAGTTCGAACGCCTCGGCACAGGCGCCCTTTCACGGGCAGTCCTCGCGGGCGATGTCGAGCACGGCTCGGTCATGTCCGGGCAGATTGCCGGTCTGGTGAGCAAAGAGCAGCCGGCGGCGGAGATCATCCGCGAGATGTTCGAGGAAGCGGAACAGATCTACGACGCACGCGCGCAGGTCGTCAAGGAAAGATAACACTGCGGCCGGAAGGCCGCCTGAAATGAGGAAAGCAATATGAAGATAGGCATCGTCTTTGCCGGCCAGGGCGCACAGTACGAAGGCATGGGCAAAGATCTGTATGATAACTATGAACGGGCACGCGCTGTGTTCGATGAGGCTGGGGAAGAGGTCAAGAAATGGTGCTTCACAGCCGATAAGGAAACGCTCCGCAAGACGCACATCACGCAGCCGACGGTCTACACCGTGACCATGGCAGCGTACGAATCGCTGCTCGGCGAACTCGAAAAGGAAGGGCTCCTCACGGGCAGCCCCGACGATCCGGTCGAGATCGCGGGCTTCGCGGGATTCAGTCTCGGTGAATACGCGGCGCTGACCGCGGCGGGCTGCATCGACGACCTCGACAAGGGGCTCGAGATCGTGGAAACGCGCGGCCGGCTGATGGAAGCGGCCGGACTCGATGAGAACGGCGAGAACCGCGGCGGTATGGCGGCGGCATTCGGGCCTGCCGACAAAGTCGTCGAGGCTGTGGCCGACTGGGCCAACGGGCGTATCCTGGAGGCGGTCAACTTCAACAATCCCAAGCAGACCGTCGTCGCGGGCGAATTCGCCGCGCTCGATGACTTCCTCGAGCATGCCAAGGATTACCGGCTCAAGTGCAGACGCCTGTCCGTCGGGACCGCGTTCCACTGCGCCATGATGGCGCCGGCATCCGAGCAGCTCCGCCCGGAACTCGAAAAAGTCGGCTTTGAGAAGCCGCACAAGAAGGTCTATTCCAACATCACCGCCGAGGACATCATGGCCGGCTATGAAGAGGGCATGGACGTCAACGAGTACCTCGCGGATGTTATGGCCAGACAGGTCAAGAGCCCGGTCATCTTCGTGGAAGTCATCCGTCACATGATCCGCGACGGCGTGGAGATGTTCATCGAAGTGGGTCCCGGCGAGACACTGTCCGGGTTCGTCCGCAAGACCGAAAAAGAAGTCAAGGCGCACAACGTCGAGAATAAAGAATCGCTCGAGCAGGCGATCGCGGCACTGAAGGAGGCACTCGCATGATCTTAGAAGGAAAATCCGCCATCATCACAGGCGGCGTCCGCGGCATCGGCCGCGGCATCGCCGAAGCGTTCTGTAAAGAAGGCGCGAACGTCGTGCTCGTCTACCGCAGCAACGACGAGGCCGCGGAGGAGACCCGCGCGGCACTGGCTGCGTACGGCACCGGCGTCGAACTCGTCAAGGGCGACGTCGCTTCCATGGAGACGGCGAAGGCAGCCGTCGCGCGCTGCAAAGAAGCGTTTGGCAGTGTGGACATCCTGGTCAACAACGCCGGGATCACCAAGGACAAACTCCTGCTCAAAATGTCCGACGAGGACTTCGGGCAGGTCATCGACATCAACCTGAAGGGGAGCTTCAACTTCCTGCAGGCGGCAGGGAGCGTCATGATGAAGCAGCGCCACGGCTCGATCATCAACATGGCATCTATCTCCGGTGTCATGGGCAATCCCGGTCAGGTCAACTACAGCGCCAGCAAAGCGGGCGTCATCGGGATGACCAAGGCAGCGGCGAAGGAACTCGGAAGACGCCACATCCGCGTCAACGCGATCGCGCCGGGCTTCATCGAGACCGACATGACCGCCGCGCTCACCGATGAGCAGAAAGAAGCGGCAGCGAAGAACATCGGCCTCGGCAGACTGGGCCAGCCGGCGGACATCGCGAACTGCGCGCTGTTCCTGGCATCCGACATGAGCGATTACATCACCGGGCAGGTCATCGGCGTCGATGGCGGCCTGATCATATAGGAAGGAGTTAAGATATGGACAAACGTGTTGTCATCACAGGCATGGGTGCGGTCACCCCGATCGGCCACAGCGTGGAAGAGACATGGCAGGGGATCAAAGACGGTGCCTGCGGCATCGCGGAGATCACCCATTTTGATACGACCAATGAAAAGTGTCACATGGGCGCGGAGGTCAAGGATTGGGTCTACCCGGACAAGCGGGCGGCTAAGCGCCTCGACCTCGTCAATCAGTACGCCAACGTCGCCGCGAAAGAGGCGATGGAGCAGAGCGGCATCGTCAGCGGTGAGAACGTCGATCCGGAACGTTTCGGCATCATCGCGGCATCCGGCATCGGCGGCGTGAAGACGCTGGAAGACCAGATCGTCAAGGCGACGGTCAAGGATACGACCCGTTTTGTCAGCGCGCTGATGGTCCCGATGCTCATCATCAACATGGTCGGCGGCAACCTGGCCATCGAGTACCAGGCGAAGGCATCCTGCCTCGGACTGGCGACGGCCTGCGCCTCCGGCACCCACGGCATCGGCGAAGCGTACCGTATGATCAAGCACGGCTACGCGGACGTCATGATCGGCGGCGGTGCGGAAGCGCCGTTCTCCAAGATCTGCTTCGCGGGTTTTGAAAACATGACCGCTACCACAGTCCGCACGGATCCCAACCGCTGCTCCACTCCGTTCGACGCGGAAAGAGACGGCTTCGTCATGGGCGAAGGCGCCGGCTTCTTCGTCCTTGAGGAACTGGAGCACGCGAAAGCGAGAGGCGCGAAGATCCTTGGCGAGATCGCGGGCTACGGCACGACCTGTGACGCGTACCACATCACCGCTCCCGAACCGTCCGGTGACGGCGCGGCAAGAGCGATGAAGATGGCGATCGAAGAAGCGGGCATCAAGCCGGAAGATGTCGACTATATCAACGCGCACGGCACGGGCACGCCGCTCAACGACCTGTCCGAGACCCGCGCGATCAAACTCGCCTTCGGCGACGACACCAAGGTGCCGGTCAGCTCTACCAAGGGCAACATCGGCCATCTGCTCGGCGCGGCTGGCAGCGTGGAGGCGATCTTCTGCCTTAAGGCGATCGAAGAGGGGTACATCCCGCCGACGATCAACCTCGAAAAGCCGGATCCGGAACTGACGCTGGACTATGTCCCCAACGAAGGCCGCAAGGCGGATCTCACCTATGCGATGAGCAACTCGCTGGGCTTCGGTGGTCACAACGGCACATTGATTGTAAAGCGTTACGAGGATTAGTGTATCTGCGTAAGAATAGCGCGTATGCGGCGCAGACGATCCAGCTCGAAAGCGATCGTTGCGAAGCACAGATGCTTGAGAGCGATCGGCTGACAGCCGCATAGAGCGATTCCTTAAGGAGCAAACGACTATGTTGATGAACAAAGAAGACATCAAGAAGATCATCCCGCACAGAGAACCGTTCCTCCTCGTGGACGAAGTTCTGGAACTGGAGCCGGGCAAGAGCATCACGGCGGTCAAGCACGTGAGCCCGGACGAGTATTATTTCCAGGGCCACTTCCCACAGGAACCGGTCATGCCGGGCGTTCTCATCGTCGAGACACTCGCGCAGGCTGGCGCGATCGCGGTGCTTTCCATGGAAGACCACAAGGGCAAGACCGCGTATTTCGGCGGGATCAAAGAAGCGAAATTCAAGAGAAAGGTCGTCCCGGGGGATGACCTGATCCTCAAGGTCACCATGGATAAACTGCGCAGCCGCGCGGGCACCGGCAGCTGCGAAGCGTACGTCGGGGACGAACTGGCCTGCAAGTGCCAGGTGCTCTTCATGCTCGGATAATACGATGCTGACGATCTACTACGGCAGAGAAAACGTGGATAAAGACAGGTATCTGTTCGGTCAGCTCGCGGAGGACGCGCTGCTGATCGTGCCGGACCAGTATACGCTCGAGGCGGAGAAGGATCTTCTCGCGCATCTCGGGCGCAAAGGGCTTCTCGGGATAGAAGTCCTTTCTTTTTCACGCCTCGGAAGCCGGATTCTGGACGAAGCGGGCGGTGGCAAACGGCCGATGATCGACCGTTACGGCAGGCATATGCTGCTGGGCCGGATCGTGCGCAGGCATCAGGAAGACCTGCCGCTGTACGGCCGGTACGGGGAAAACACATCCTTCCTTTCGATGCTCAACGACATGATCTCGCAGATGAAGCAGTACGGGGCGACCCCGGAAACGCTGGACACCGCCGCGGCGGCCCTGCCGGAAGAGCAGGGGCATCTGCGGCAGAAACTGACCGAGCTGCGCCTGATTTTCGCGGACTATGAAGAAGCGATCGCCGGCCGGTATGTCGACACGGAAGACCTGATCTCCCTGTACTGCGAGCGCATGCCGCAGTGCGCGAGTGTGGCGGGCAGACAGATCGCGATCTATGGATTTGATTATTTTACCCCCGGCAACCTGCGGATGATCGGCAAACTGCTGGAGGTGGGCAGGGACGTGGCTGTCATGCTCGGACTGGACGACAAAGAGGAAAGCGATCTCTTCCGGCTCGGGGACATGATGCGCCGCCGTCTCATCGAACTGGCGCAGGAGGCGGGCATCCCCTGGCAGACCGTGCAGGTCCCGGAGGACGCCTACAGCCTGAAAACGGTCCGGAAACCGGCGCTTTCGTTCCTGGAGTCCCAGCTGTTCTCCCTGACACCGGAGAGCAGCAGCGAAAAAGACGGCATCGAGCTCGTGCGGGCAGCCAACTACTACAGCGAAGCCGCGACCGCCGCGCAGCGGATCCGCCGGCTCGTGCAGGAAGAGGGCTACCGCTACCGGGACATCGCCCTCATCTGCAATGATCTCCCGGTCCGCGGGAGCATCGCGCGGCGCGTCTTCAAGGGGTACGGCATGGACCTGTTCCTCGATCAGAAAAGAGACGTACAGGCAAGTCCTGCCGTTGCCTACATCCTGTCGCTGTTCGCCATTGTGACGAAAGGATGGCGGCGCCGCGACGTGATGGCGCTGCTCAAGACCGGACTCACCGGCATGGCGCCGGCAGATGTGAGCCGGTTAGAAAACTACTGTGAACATTACCGCATCGACGGGAAGCGTTTCCGCGAGCCGTTCGTGAAAGGCGCCGGCGAACTGGGGGAGGAGACCCTCGCCGAGCTGGAATCGCTCCGTGCGGCCTTTGCCGAACCGGTCGCCGCCTTTGCGGACACCTTTACCAAACAACCGACCGTCCGGGAAAAGGCGGCCGCGCTCTTTACCTACCTGCATGAAGAGGCGGGGCTGCCGGCGCGCATGGAAGCGCTGGTGGAAGAACAGTTTGCCGCCGGCGACGGGGATCTGGCGCAGGAGACCGCGCAGATCTGGAACATCGCGATGGAGATCCTCGATCAGATGGTCGCCATCAGCGGCGGGGAGCGCATGGGCAGACAGAACTTCGCGGATACGTTCCGGGCGGGCATCGAAGCTGTGGAAGTCGGCGTTCTGCCCCCCACGGTGGACGGGCTGGTCATGGGGACCATGCAGCGAACGCGGACCGGGCGGGTGCGCGCGCTGTTCGTGCTGGGTGCCAACGACGGGGTGCTGCCCGCGGACGTGCGCAGCCAGGATGTGCTGAGCGAAGACGAAAAGACATATCTGGCGGACCGCGACGTCCCGCTGTGCAAGATGGACCGCCTGCGCGTCATGGAGGAAGAACTCGCGATCTACCGCGATCTGTCGCGTGCCGACGACTTGCTGTGGATCAGCTGTGCGGCAGCGGATGAGAACGGCGAATCACTGCATCCGTCGACCGTTTACGATACGATCCGGCGGATGTTCCCGGCGGCCGAAGAACAGAAAGACATCGAGAACCGGGGCGGATTCATGGACCTGATCGGCGGTACCAAGAGCACGTTCGAGCAGCTCGGCCGATATTTCAAACAGCAGATCCAGACACCCGAAGTCCCGCTCGATCCTGCAGCCGCGGAAGCGCTGCTCTGGTACCGTGAGCACCGGCCCGCAGATGCAGCCAGGATCGAAGAGGCCGTTTCCTACCGCAATATCGCGGAGCCTGTGGGACCGCAGACCGCTATGGCATTGTATGCGCACGCCTGGGAAGAGGCGGCGGAACAGGCGGACGGCAGCGCTGCCGCAGACCGTATCCTGTCGGTCAGCCCGTCGCGGCTCGAAAAGTACGGCGGGTGCCCGTTCGCGCATTTCGTGAAGTACGGCCTGCGTCCGGAAGAGCCGAAAGACTACGAAGTCAAGGCGTTCGATCTCGGGGATATCTATCACTGGGCGCTCAAGGAACTGGCGCAGCGTCTGACGAAGGACGGCGTGATGATCACGGATGAGAACGCGTCGCCCTGGATGACGACATCCGCGGAAGAGCGCGACGCGATGATGGACGAGATCCTGACAGAGCGGTTCCACGCGTTCCGGGAAGGCCTGCTCGAGTCCGGCAGCCCCGAACGCTACCGTGCGGAACGCCTGCGGTTCCTCTGCAAAACGGCCGGCCGGGTCATGGTGGACCAGGTCCGGAAGGGGGCTATCGAAGGAATGGCGTTCGAGATGCCGTTCGGCCGGGGCAAGGAGATCCCACCGGTGCGGCTTAAGACGAAGGACGGCACGGAAGTGCTCGTCGAGGGGACGATCGACCGGGTGGACTATCTGCCGGGGCAGAAAGTAAAGGTCGTCGACTACAAATCCGAAAAGAAGAAATACAAGGAAGAGGAGGCCAAAGCCGGTCTGCAGCTGCAGCTCTTCCTGTATCTGGCGGCGGCTTCCGGGCAGCGTGAACCGGTCGGGGCGTTCTACTTCCCCGTGGATACGCCGCTGATGGACGGCAGCGAGATCTCCGCAGCAGCCCGCAGCAAGGAAAACGGGCTGGAAGAGGCGCTTGAGAAGAAGATCCGCCGGCAGCTCCGCATGAACGGCTTCATGCTCGACCGCGAGGATGTCGTAGCGAGCATCGAGGGCGAACTGGATGAGGACAATAAGGGCACGGTCGTGCCGATCAGGCGCGTCAAAGCCAAGCCCAAAGAAGGGATCGAGGAGCATAACGAAGGCAGCGCCGAGCTGCATCTGCTCGGGCAGGAGGACTTCGACGCCCTGCTCACGAGCGTGGCGGACCGCGTACAGGAGATGGCGGATGATCTCACCGCGGGGCATATCGAGATCGCGCCGCGCCGCACGGATCACGAGCGCAGCAGCTGCAATTACTGCGATTACAAAGGCATCTGCAAGTTCGACACCGCTTTCCCCGAGTGCAAGTACGTGCACATACACAAACCAAAAGAGGCCGAGGCTTCCGGGGAAGCGGACAATTAACTGACTAATCTGCGTTTTCTCTGTCCTCTTTCGGAAGGTCTTCCGGAGTGGTATTGTATATTCGTTATGAGTAAGAAAGAGTATTTCAAGTATGTATTCATAAAGACGATCCCGGTCTTCACGGGGTACACGGTGCTCGGGATCGGGTTCGGCATCCTGCTGCAGAAGGCGGGCTTCGGCGTCGGCATGGCCGCGCTGATGGGCCTCACGATTTTTTCGGGTACGATGCAGTACGTCGGCGTGGACCTGCTCGCGGGCGGGGCGTCGATCGTCACGAGCGCCATCGTCACCCTGATGGTCAACGCCAGGTATTTGTTTTACGGGCTGGCGACGGTCGAGAAGTACAAGGACGCCGGCTGGCGGCGCCCCTATATGATCTTCGGTCTGGTCGATGAGAGTTACGCGATCATCGTCTCGGACGACGGCCCGGAAGGGGAGGACCCGAACAAGTTCTGGTTCTATGTCACGCTGTTCGACCAGATTTATTGGATCGTGGGCGACATGATCGGTGTGCTGATCGGTTCGGCGCTTCCGTTCAGCACGGAAGGCGTCGAGTTCATCATGACAGCGCTGTTCATCACGATCTTCGTGGACCAGTGGCGGGACAACAGGGAACACATCCCGGCGGTGCTCGGGGTGGGCGTCAGCGTGGTATGCCTCCTGGTTTTCGGTCCGGACAATTTCCTGATCCCGGCGATGATCATCATCGCGGCGGCGCTGCTCTTCCTCAAAAAGCCGATCGAGAAGCGCGGCAAAATGCCTTTGAAGAACCCCGCGGAAGGGGGTGATCCGTCATGATCACGACCGGACACGCCCTCGGTATCGTGGCGGCGATCGCGCTTGTCAGCGCTGCGCTGCGATTCTTTCCGTCGCTTGTATTCCGCGGCAAAGAGACCCCCAGGAGCATCATCTATCTCGGGGATGTGCTTCCCTATGCGATCATGGGGATGCTGCTGGTGTACTGCCTCAAAGCAACGCCCATCCTCGCGTCTCCGCACGGCCTGCCGGAACTCATCGCTGTGCTCGTGACGGTGCTGCTGCAGTTGTGGCGGCGGAACTCCCTGCTCAGCATGGTCGTCGGGACGATCGTCTATATGCTGCTGTTGCAGCTGGTATTCTAACATCAACACACTGCTGGGGCGGGTGGCCAACAAGTCCTTGACTTGACAGTGTAAAAATAGTATTATCGTATGCGGACACGGTTTGCCACTATAGCTCAGTCGGTAGAGCAGCGCATTCGTAACGCGCAGGTCGTCCGTTCGATCCGGATTGGTGGCTCCACAAGTCTGGTGCGGTGCATTGACACCGCATCTATGGGGCATTAGCGCAGCTGGGAGCGCGTTTGACTGGCAGTCAAGAGGTCACGGGTTCGAGCCCCGTATGCTCCACCATCAGGAGAGACGAGAGATCGTCTCTCTTTTTCTTTGTAGGCGTTGCAATGACTGGGTTCTAAGCCGTGACCTTTGCTTTGATAATCCGCTTGTATTCTTCAAAAAACTGCCCTTTTTTGAACACACCCTCTGAACACAGTGAGGGGTTATCCGAGTGCTGCGGCCATTTTCCGCACTTTCTCTTCGTCAGTGCTTCGATCGTAGCAGTAATTGTTGAGTGTTGTCCTCTCGTCGGTATGGCCGACTATTTTGCGCACTGTGTTGATACTGACGCCGCCATCGAGCATGGTGGACACAAAGGTTTTCCGCGCCTTGTGCGAACTTTTGGCATCGATGCCAAGTATGTCGCAGTAGCGGTAGAATGCCTTCGTTACCGACGTGTAGAGTACCGGCCCTTCATTCATGGAGAAGATGTAACCGTCGTCTGGAGCGCCGTGTTCTTGCTGGCACTGTCTGGCTGCGTTGATCAGATTCCAGGCTTTCGGCACAAGAGGGATCTCCCGGTCGCCAAAGGTGCCTTTGGTGTCCTCTGTGACCACGTTGTCCGGATGATGTACGGTCCGCCGGATGGTTAAATTGTTGCCTTCAATGTCGCTGTACCTGATGCCGCAGATCTCACCGACTCTGGCGCCGGTGTAGAACATGAACATGACAGCGAGCGGCGTCAGCTGATGCACGTTGTAGTGCTTCGTCTCAAAGTCCTTCCATGCCAACTCTTCGAGTTTTCTCTGCTCTTCTCTGGTAAACACTTGCGTGCGGTCCGGCTTTTTATGCTCCGGCACAAGTACTCTCTTCTTATCGACTCTGACATCGCGGAAGGGATTCTTGTCAATGACGCCAAGGTCAACGGCGTAGTCCAGCTCCTGCCGGATGATCAGACTAAAGTTGGTGTACTTGTGTTTTGTCATCTCGTGCTCGCGGATCATTTCATGGACCCATCTGTCCAGTTCCAGTTTTGTCAGACTTGATATAGGCTTGTTCACGATGGCTGTGTTCGCGTAGTAGCGGTCCCAGTCATTCTGAACACGAGCGACGGATGATGCTTTCACGTGCAGTGCCTTGAACTCGAGCCACTCCTTGTAGAGCGAGGCCATGGTCGTTCTCTTTTTCAGTCTGGTCGTCTTCACACCGAGATAGAAGTCGCACAGGGCATCTTCCAGATCTTCGCGGTTGCTCTTGACGATCGCCTTGCGCCCATACTTGTTGGTTTCGTCTTTGATATAAGTGCGCCACCGTCCGTCTTTATCCTGATAGATATTGTACGGATGGTTTTCGAGTATCTGCTGCCTCCTTGATTGTTTCATCTGTGTAGTAACACCGTCCAAGTCGATGCTACCATTGCTGATGAGGAAGTTCAATATTTCTTCTGCAGGGAGTCCTATGGCAGAAGGCATCGCTGCGGTCGTGTTCAGTTGTACGTTACTTGTGTTCATCACGCTGCGACACCTCCTTTCTTTCATCCGGGGTCTTAGGGTCTCCCTAAAGTGTGTTTTTCGTTTTTACGGAAAAAGGCTTTGCTTGCTATTACGACTAAGCGTCTCTTAAATCGTCTAAATAAAGTCTAAGGGTCATCAGTTAGGGCATCTCGAACATGCCTTCCAGAAGACCGTTAAGGTCATCCAGTGACGCTAATGACGATGATGACGATGGATTATCTGCCGTATAAATATCGCCGTCATAAGCGTCACTATCGTCATTTTTCTCTGCGCATTCTTCGTTTTGTTTAGCGTTTCCCGCCTGTGCTGGCGTATAAATGAAGGTCCTTTCGCGGCGTCCCGAGGATCTTTTGGAAGAAATCTTGATACATTCCGGTGCGAAGACTTCGTAGTAAAACTTCGTTATAACTCGACAGTCAACGATGTTCTACGAAGGCATTGTATAGCTGCAGATATTCCGGTTATAACGGTGCATGGGTTAAGACACACTCATGCATCGTTGTTGCTTTTTGATGGTGTCTCGACGGGGAGTGTCGCACAACGGCTTGGCCATTCCAGTATGACTACAACACAAAAAGTGTATCTGCACGTCATAAAGGAACTTGAAAACAAGGATGTTGATGCCATTATGAGGTCTCTGTCAAGTCTTATAGATTAGATGTAAAGGTCAGATTCGTGCTGGCTGTTAATTATTCTTGGGAACAGCGTAAGTTAGGGGATATAGCTGATATCATAGGTGGTGGAACACCAAGCACATCAGTTGCTGATTATTGGGATGGCGAAATCGATTGGTATGCGCCTGCCGAAATATCTGACCAGATACTTGTTAAGTCCAGCCAACGAAAGATTACACAAGAAGGATTCGATAACAGTTCTGCAAAAATGCTCCCTGTCGGAACTGTACTGTTTACTTCTCGTGCGGGTATAGGAAAAACAGCCATTTTAGGCAAAGAAGCATGTACAAATCAGGGGTTTCAGTCTATTGTACCGCACAAGAATGAACTGGATTCGTATTTCATTTACTCACGTACTCCTGAATTGAAGAAATACGGAGAGACTGTAGGAGCTGGTTCTACCTTCGTCGAAGTTTCAGGTAAACAGATGGCAGCGATGACCTTGATGATGCCTCCAACTATTGAGGAACAAAAGAGGATTGGAGAGTTCATGTCAAATATAGACGAGGCTATCACTCTTCATCAGTGCCAGTAGAAATAGAAGATGTTGTAAGAAGTAATCACGATAGAAATCTCAAAAAAGGAGTTATCTTTTGAATATCTTTTGATTTTTAGAGATTTTCAAAAGATAGAATGAACACTCATAGAAGGTATGTTTGAACACTATCTTGAACACAAGCGGGGACGGTGTCTTACTCCTTTCCCTAAATTGCAACGATTTCACGGTTTTTGGCAAATTCGAGCCCCGTATGCTCCACCAGTAAAAAAGAGAGAGGCTTTGGCCTCTCTCTTTTTTACTCATGAACAAAGGGCTCGAACCCGTAGGGTGAAGAGCCCCGGCAGCGGCTTGTCCTTGCGACCGCCAAGCGCAGCGTTGGCGGAGCAATGGAAAGCGCGCCGTCAGAGCCGCAGCACTTTAGTGCGTGGCGGCTCACGACGATGCTCCACCAACCAATTGGTGGCTGCGTTTGACAACTTGATAATTTTGAGCAATTGGAACCGTGGTACAATAAATATAGATAATGATGTTTAAAACGAGTATGCAGCTCATGCGGTAAAGTTTGCAAACAGAGTTGATAGGAAAAACTGTGTAAGCTTTGTCGATAAAAGAGGCTCTACCTATAAATACAATAAAAAAACGAATACGTTGGCGGTGATTACAAAAGACGGATACGTGGTCACATACTTTAAGCCGGCGAAAGGATATAGTTACTATCTTAGCGAGAAGAAAGGCAAGGCGAAATAATGATAGATCTGAAGAATTATCAGGCAATGGATTGCCCTGTTTGCGGAGAGTTTCATTTTTCAGAGTTGGATGAGTCTGATATCGAAGTATATGATTATATACAGTGCCCGCATTGCGGGTGGAAATGTGACTTGGCACAAACACTGAATCCGAACTTGAAAAATGGCACAAATGATCAATCTCTAACCGAATATAAACAGTGGTATGAAAAACAAATCGCAGAGAATCCGGGGTATGATTTTCAGGAAGAAACATATCGTCCGCAGGAGCATAAATGCCCAGTGTGCGGAAGGCATAAGTTCTCGGATGAAGGTTCCTTTGAGACTTGCCCTCAGTGTGGATGGGTGGATGATAAGCTAATGGAAGATGAACCGGATCAGTGGGCTGGGTGTGCAAATGACCTTTGCCTAAATGATTATGTAATCAGATATAGGAAGCTTATCGAATTTAATCCGTCATATAAGTATTCGAAGGATGGGTTAAAATAATCACTCCCCAAAAGGCGGAATGAATGAGGGCGGAGACTATATGTAAAGCTGATTGATTACATTTTCGTGATCACACATCAGCCGGTGTGGACTCCTCCTTCCATTTCAACGGTTCCAGCCCCCAGCTCAATTCGAGCCCCGTATGCTCCGCCAAATCATTTACTTCTGGTGGCATGTGTGGTATATTGCAGTTACAAAAGGCGCTGCCGATAGACGGGCAGCCCGATATCATAACAATCATCGAATGATCGTCACCTGCCGGTGGCGGTCATTTCTGTTGCCGAGACTGTATCCGGCGATAAAGCAAGTCAGGCCGAAGCCAAGTATTCACGAGTGATAAGGATTCTAATAATATGACTTGCTGCCCACCAGTACAAAAAAGAGAGGCGATGCCTCTCTTTTTTATTCTCATGAAGTATGAATCCGAACCCGCAGGGTGAAGAGCGCTTTCCTGATTAATTGTCTCTTACAAACCCTAACATTTGATCATAGTGCCACCGTGCTCCGCATATCCGGCAGCCGTATCTCTGCGGATAAGTCGTCGATATAACGCCTTTCCATTTATACCCGCCATCGGAGGCTGAGACCGGACCACGGCGAAAAACAACAGATCACAGAAAAGGCCATCCTTTGAAGGATGGCCTTTTGCATGATGATAAACAAAGCGGTCTTTGTGTTATACTTGGAAAAGATACGCAAAGGAAGGGGAAGACAAGTATGAACAAGCAAAAGAACACCATTCTATTCAGTCTGCTCGGCAATCTGTTCGTGTTTGGACTGGTTATTTATCTGTATATGCAGGAAGGCAGAATGACTCCGGTCTATATGGGTCTTCTGGTCATCAACGCGGTGATTTTCCTGATCAATCTGGCAGGCTTTTTTGCCGGCAGGAAGTGAAATTCCGAACGCATATTCAATCCCGCGTACAGTTTGTCACAGATGGACCGTCACTGCCGGTGGCGGTCATTTCTTTTGAATCGTTATTTTCGATTTTGCTCATCTGTGGTACGATTCTAGTATCTTGACAACGTTCAGTATTTCAGTAAAAGGAGAACTTAAAAATGAAGAAACTGATTATCCTGATCATGGTACTGCTGATGTCCGTTCCGGCACTGGCCGCATGCGGCGGAAGCAGCGATGCGGAGGCAGGCGGCGCGGAAGGCGTCTCGGTCGATTCTCTCAAGACGATCGGCGACATCATTGCACTGGACAGCGCAGACAAGCAGTGCGCTGTCTATGAGGGCAACGTAGTCTACGCATTCCAGCTCGGAGATGTTTATTATCAGGCGAGAGCGAGCATTTCGGAAGAAGATGAGCAGGCTTACTTCGATATCGACTTTGCGGACGAGGACTACGAAGAACAGCAGAATGCCATCGTGGAGTCCCTCGAGATCGAGGAGATCGTCAACCTGAACGACCAGATGCTGTCTCAGGAGGAACTGAACGCGCTCGTCGGCAAGACAGGGCAGGAACTGATGGATGAAGGCTGGACATTCAGCGGGCACGATCTGGAAGCCATGGAGTTCTGGATGGGATATGGACCGTTCGTATACACTGTGACGTTCGATGGTGAAGTCGCGGAGGCAGACTACGAGACATTTGAAGATGAATCCGGCACAAAAGACATGACCGTCAAGTCGGTCGTTTTCTTCAGCCTCGGCG
>JAWRJC010000146.1:0-4468 GCA_040307715.1 Clostridiales bacterium
GACTCTGTGGCTGCCAGGATGTCAAAGGTGCCGATGTTGATCTGCATCGTGCCGGCCTGCATCTGCGACAGGATCATCATGTCGTTGACCAGTGAATTGAGCCGGTTGGCCTCGTCGATAATGACCTGGACGTGCGCGTTCCTCTTTTCGGGGTTGTCCCCGGAGATGTCGCGGATCATTTCCGCATAGGAGCGGATCATGGTCAGCGGAGTGCGCAGATCGTGGGAGATGTTCGCCAGAACGTCCTTCTGCAGAGCATCCGCTTTACTCAGCTCATAGGATGTCTGATTGAGGGTGTCGGAAAGCTCTTTGATCTCCGAGAAACTGTGTTTGCCGACCTCTGCGACCGTGCCGTATTCGCCTGCCGCCATCTTCCGGGCGGTCACGGTGATCTTCCGGATCGGCCGGGTAATGCGCGCGGTCAGCCAGTAAGCCAGCAGGATGGCCAGTCCGAGGGCGATCGCGAAGATGTACAGGAACTGGTTCTGGAGGATCGAAACGGTGGACCGGATCGGATAGAGCGGCGTGATGACGTAAAGGGAGACTGTCTGTGTTTCATCCAGATATGTGGAGAAGACATAGGTGCGTTTCTGCTTCAGTTCGTTGACTTCTGTAAACGTATAAACGCTTTCCCCGTTGCTGACCGCGATCTGCAGCCCGTTTCTGGCGTCGGCGATCTCATTGCCGTAGGCCAGCGTTTCGATGGACGGATAGATCATCTTGTCGCCTTCATCGAGGCGCACAAAGACGTCGTTGTCTTCGGTGATCTGGTTGGCGAGGGTGGTAAATCCGGTCTCATCGCCTGCCTGGTAGAGCTGGACCAGCTGGTTTGCCGCGTCCTGTGTGCGGCGGATCTTCATATCCTCATAGTACTGGTTGAGGAAGAAGATCTGTAAAAACCAGATGAGCACCAGAAGAATGGCCGTAAATCCGAGGAAGTACAGCCAGACGCGAAACCGGATGCTGCTGAAGTCAAAGCGCTTATTCTTCAAATTTGTAGCCTACCCCCCGTACCGTTACGATGTGGTCTCTGTAGGGACCGAGGTTGTTGCGCAGGTTTTTGATGTGCGTATCGATCGTCCTGTCCTCCCCGAAGAAATCGTAGCCCCAGATGTCCTGCAGCAGCGTGTCGCGGGAGAGAGCGAGATTCTTGTTTTCCACAAGGTAGAACAGCAGATCGTATTCTTTCGGTGTCATTTCGACCTTTTCGCCGTCCACTTCGACTGTGCGCGCGGGGATATTGATCTTGAGACCGTCGAAGACGATCTCGTCGGACTTCTCCTGCGTCTGCGACTGGGCGTTGTGGCGGGTGATGACCGCGTTGATGCGCGCCATCAGCTCTTTGGGGCTGAAGGGTTTGGTGACATAGTCGTCGATCCCCAGCTCAAACCCGAACAGTTTATCGTACTCCTCGCTGCGGGCGGAGAGCATGATGACGGGGATGTCTTTGCTTTTTTTGATTTCCTTGCAGGCCGAAAACCCGTCGAGTCTTGGCATCATGATGTCCATGATCAGGATGTCGTAATCGCTTTCCCGGCACTTGCTGACGGCTTCCATGCCGTCGGCGGCTTCTTCCACTTCGAAATCGTTGAACTCTGCGTATTCGCGGATGACCTCCCGGATCATCGGTTCGTCATCGACTACCAGCAGTTTATACATAGGATACCTCCGGTTCTTGGTTCTCTGCTCTCCATTGTAGCACAGATCAGCCGTTGTTGCCACGCTGCAGCGCCGGGCAGGCAGACAGCGGCGGGGACATAAGTTGATACCTGTTGGTTTTTTATGACAACCGACGGAGATTTTGAGTCTATGGATTGACAACCATTAGGGGCGGTGATATATTAATTTGTTTTTATCATGATATTTTTTTGACATACCGCCTTTTTTATTGTATAATCGCATATGTGAAAGGTGGGGGGTCCATATGTACAGTATCGGAGATAAAATCGTATATCCGATGCATGGAGCCGGTATTATCGACAGGATCGAAGAAAAGACGATTCTGGGCGAAGACCGGCAGTATTACGTGCTGCGTGTTTCCTCCAACGATATGAAAGTGATGATCCCCGTAGACAAATGCGACGAGATCGGCATCCGCAACATCATCGGAGAAAGCGATGTCGAAGGTGTGATGGAAGTCCTCGCCGGGCCTTCCACGGAGATGTCCGATAACTGGAACCGCCGCAACCGGGAGAACATGGAGCACCTCCGGACGGGGGATATCAAAGAGGTGGCGGGCGTTGTCCGCAACCTGCTGCGCGTGGAGCGGACCAAACCGCTTTCCACTGGAGAAAAGAAGATGCTCACGAACGCCAGACAGATCCTGACCAGTGAGCTGGTCCTCGTGCTGGGACGCGCGGAGTCGGACGTACAGAAAATGATCGAACAGGCTGTCTGAAAGTGCAGCTGCGGCAGCGGAGTCTGTGCCGGTACGGCGCAGGCTTTATTTTTTTTTATGCGTATTTTCACCCATTCTTAACAAAGACATGATATGATAGTAAAACACATGATGAAACTGGGGGATTATCGACATTTCCGGTTTCTCGTGGAGTCTTAACGGAAAGGAGGTGAAACAGTATGCTGAATAAGATATTTCGCGGTATTCTGACACTCATCGGCGGCGTGGTCGGGTATGCCCTGTATCTGCTGACGCGATTCCTGCTGGAAAGGAGCGGCAATGAGTTTTTCGGCAATCTGTCGAGCGGAAAACTCGCTCTGTGTGTAATTGTATACGTCCTTATTTTTGCCTTTATTTTCTTTATGATCGTTCCGCTGCTCAACCGGCAGAGCAAGAAAGTCGCGAAAAGCATTGAGAGCGATCTGCAGAACACATCTTCGGGCGAGGTCATCATGGGGACCGTCGGCTTGCTGGTCGGTCTGCTGCTGGCTTATCTGCTGTCGAATGTGTACAGCCTGATCCGGCTGCCGTATGTACCGGTCATCCTGTCTGTCATCACCTATGCCATCACAGCGTACACCGGGGCGATCATCGGTAAACGCCAGGGGCTGGCATTGATCAGCAACCTCAACCTGTCGCGCATTTCGAGACAGGGAGCGGAGCGAAAAGGCAAACAGAACGCGACCCCGAAGATCCTCGACACCAGCGTCATCATCGACGGCCGCATCCTGGACATCATGGAGACAGGGTTCCTGGAAGGACCGATCGTCATTCCGGAATTTGTTCTGGTCGAACTGCGCCACATTTCCGATTCGAGCGATTCGCTCAAGCGGAACCGCGGCCGCAGGGGGCTCGATGTACTCAATAAGATCAGGGATGATTACGGCGTGGAGATCTACGACACCAACGGCGATAAGTCGCTGGAAGAGATCCCCGAAGTCGATGTCAAACTGCTCAAACTGGCGCAGCGTATGGACGGAAAGGTCGTGACCAACGACTATAACTTGAACAAAGTCGCCGGCATCAAGGGCGTCGAAGTACTCAACATCAACGAACTGGCCAATGCCCTCAAGCCGGTCGTCCTGCCTGGAGAGAAGATGAATCTGTTCCTGGTAAAGGAAGGCAAGAACAGCGGCCAGGCGCTGGCATACCTCGACGATGGTACGATGATCGTCGTGGAGGAAGGCCGCAAGTACATCGGGAAGAGCACCGATGTCACGGTGACCAGTGTCCTGCAGACATCCGCAGGCCGCATGATCTTCGCCAAACCGGCGCACTGACCGTATGCCGGCAGGGAGAACAGGAGAGAAAACACATGATGATTGGACCGGAAACACTGCGGATCGGCACCGGATTTGACGTGCACCGCTTTGCGGATGCGGAACCGCAGTGTTCCGCCCAAACTGCGGTCGCGATCCGCCTCGGCGGGGTGGACATCCCGTACCACCGGCAGCTGCTTGCGCATTCCGACGGCGACGTGCTGCTGCACGCGGTCATGGATGCGCTGCTCGGCGCGGCGGGGCTCGGCGACATTGGAGAGCGGTTCCCTGATACAGATCCCGCATACAAAGGCGCGGACAGTCTGGGGCTTCTGCGGGAGGTCGCCCGCCTGCTCGGGGAAAAGGGCTATGCGGTCGCCAACGTGGACGCGACCCTGATCGGACAGGAGCCGAAGATCAGTCCGTACAAACGGGCAATGGAGGCTGCTGTGGCCGGAGCACTCGGATGCGATCCGGCGCAGGTCAATATCAAAGGAACCACCACGGAAAAGCTCGGCTTTACCGGGCGGAAAGAAGGACTGGCGGCGGAGGCTGTCTGCCTTCTTTTCAAAGAGACAGAATAACTTGAACAAGTAAGGAGATAACACGAACTATGAGAATGTCGAAGATGCACTTCAAGACACTGCGTGAAGTACCGGCAGAGGCGGAGATCCCCAGCCATATCCTGCTGACCCGCGCGGGCATGATCCGCAAACTGGTCTCAGGTGTCTACGGCTTCATGCCGCTTGGCTGGCGGACCCTGCGCAAGATCGAGCAGATCGTGCGCGAGGAAATGGACGCGACCGGTTCC
>JAWRJC010000147.1:0-22237 GCA_040307715.1 Clostridiales bacterium
CGCATCCGCGTAATACAAGACTCCATCGGTGTCTGCAAAGACACCGACGGCCGGTTCGCCATCCATATAATACTGTATGTCCCCGTTCTCTTCGGTCCAACCACCTGGCGCCGGAGTTTCTGACGGGTCTTCTGTATCCGCAATGGCAGCTGTATTGCCAAATAACAGGAGGGTCATTGCCAATAGCAGGATCCGCACGACATGACGACGCATGCTTCCCCCTGAAAGACAATTCTTCTATGCAGATTTTTCCCTCTGTCAACATTGTAATCCCTGCAGACCATATGCGCAACGCTGCGCGGCCTGTCAGGCGGCAGAATCGCCCCGCTGCAGATTGATCAGCACCGCCCCTGCAAGGATCCCGAAACCGCCGATGATCTGGTGCGGCAGCAGCACCTCGTGGAAAACGAGATTGCCTGCAACGACCGCCGTCACCAGTTCGATCATGCTCAGGATAGACGTTCTGGTCGATCCGATCTTCTGCATCGCATAGACTGTCAATGCGCAGCCGCCCGCCTTTAGAACGGCGTTGATGAAGAGCAGGAGCCAGCCGTCAGATGTTTCCGGCAGCGTCAGCGTCCCGACCGTCAGTGCCAGGAAAAGGAACACCGCAGTGAGAAAGGTAAGATTGTAAAAGGCCACCAGCAGCGAGGGCACTTCGCTGGAGGGGCTCTTCTGATTGACAACGTTGTAGATCCCGTAGCAGATGCCTGAGAGAATGGCCAGGCTCAATCCGGTCAGATTGCCGGCGTACTGCCCCACCATGATGACCATGCCCCCCATCGCAAGGACCAGCGCGGTCCCTTTCCGCAATGAGATCCGCTCCCGGAAGAGGACAGCCATGATCGCAAAGACGACGACCGGGTAGATAAAATGCGCCATCGTTGCCAGTCCCACCTCAATGTGTTTGTACGATTCATACAGAAAAAACATCGTGCAGGCATCCGTGACCCCGACTGCCGCAAGCCCGGCTGCCTGCCGTTTCGTGAGACGGAAGGAAACGCCTTTTCTTTTCAGCAAAACGAACAGCAGGATTGCACCGAAAAGACACTGCCCGCTGATCAGACTCATCGTATCCATCTGCGCTGTTTCCAGCGTTTTTGTCAAGACCGGCACCAGGCCGAATCCAATCGCCGCCGCCAGCGCCGCAAGGATCCCTTTGCTCATAACGCTTCCCCTGCCCGTGTCCCGTCCTCAATGGCTTTCCAGATCGTCGCAGGACGGTCCGCATCGCCAATCAGCTGTACGGTTTTCCCCGCACTTATCAGAGAATCGCCTAATGCATCATAAAGCGCCGTTTCAGACCTGTATCCGGCACATACGATAACACTGTCTGCCGCGATCAATGTTTCCGCAGGCGCCTCCCCGTCCGCGGAAGCCGGCTGCTGAAAGACGACCGCCCCGCAGGAAGACCCGTCTTCTCTGTTTTCCGCCGGCAGGATCTCTTTTACCGCAGCTCCGCAAATGCCCGTCACTCCTTCCCGGCACAGCAGATCCAGCACCATCCGCCGGTTGGGCATTGGCACAGCCGGCCCTGCGTTTTCCGGAAGCAGTTCGCGCTGCATCTCAAGGATCACAATATCCTTTCGCCGGCTTTTCAGCCAGTACGCGATCTCGCATCCGACCAGTCCGCCGCCGATGACAATGACCCGCTGTCCGATCTCTTTCAGTCCGCGCAGCGCGTCTTCGCCGGTCATAACAAAGGGCAGATCGATCCCCGGAATGCTGATCCTGCGCGGCACACTGCCCGTCGCAAACAGGACCGCGTCGGCATCTTCAAGCTCTGCAGGAACCGCTCCGGCAGCCGCCGGGAAAAAAGAGACCGGATGCGCACACTCGACTTTCACGCCGGCATCGTTCAGTTCTTCCTGCATCCATTTGAGGAGCGCCCGTTCTTTTCTTTTGAAGTCAGGCACTTCCGCTGCCAGAAGGAGGCCGCCAAGCTGTGCGGTTTTCTCATACAGCGTGACTGTATGACCGCGCAATGCCGCCGCCCGGGCCGCCGCCATGCCGGCGATGCCGCCGCCGACAACAACTACTTTTTTACCGGATGCGGCCGCCGCGGCTGCCGCATTCCCTTCTCTGAAAAGATACGGGTTCACCGCGCACCGCATCGGCGCGTCGATCATGACATTGGCCAGACAGCCGTTGTTACAGTATAGACAGGGGCGGATCTTCTCCGCTTCGCCGCGGCGCACTTTCTCCGCCCAGAACGGATCCGCCAGAAGTCCGCGTCCCATCGCCACAGCACTGATGCGGCAGGCCCGCACCGCGTCCGCAGCGAGATCCGGATCGCTCAGTTTCCCCGGACAGATCACCGGAATATCCAGCGCCTGCTGCAGCGCTTCCGCTTCCTCCAGATAGCAGCCATCGTCCATATACATCGGCGGGTAAAGCCAGTACATCGAATCATATGTGCCGGTCCCGAAGACGACCGCATCATACCCTGCATCCTGCAGAATACGTGCCGCCGTGAGGCTTTCCTCCATATCCCGGCCGTATTCTGTGTAATCCTCACCGGGCAGCGCCCCGCAGCCGGGGGCTTTCATATGGGCTCTTGTGCCGATCCGAGTGGTCAGCGGGAAGTCCGGCCCGCAGACCTCGCGGATTCCCTCCGCGATCAGCGTCATGAGCCGCAGCCGCCCCGTCAGATCACCGCCGAATTCATCCGTCCTGTGATTCCATGCCTCCGTTGCAAACTGATCCCCGAGATAGCCTCCCTTGATCCCATTGATGTTGATGCCGTCCGCCCCGGTTTTTTTGATCAGTTTCGCCGCCCGCACAACCGCATCGATGAGCCGGTAAACTTCCTCCGTGGTCATCTCTTCGCACATCCGGTCTGGTTCAAAAAAATGAGACACCGGAGACGGCGCTGCCGGCGTCCTCTCCTGCGCAGCCAGATCCGACAGCCTGCCGTAGCCCAGCTGGATCTGCAGAAAGACCTTGCAGTCATACCGGTGGCATGCTTCGACCAGCCGGCGTGTCGTCTCGAGATAGTGCGATTCATCCGCATAGCAATCCGGCGCGTTGCCAACACGCTCGATCGAACGGTCCGCATTGCTCTCCCCCGTGAAGATCAGGCCGACTCCGCCCCGTGCGCGCTCCTCGTAGTAACGAACCGCCGCGTCGGTAAAGCATGCCTTGTCATCCAGCCAGCCGCTCGGATACACCGGTGCCATGCAGATCCGGTTTTTGATCTGTGTTTTGTTGATCGTAAAGGGGGTAAATAACACCTCGTGGTTTGCCTTCATGGTGTTTTGCTCCCGGTTAGTCCTGTTTTTTATTCTTCGTCTTCCCTGCCTTCCCAGGCAAGTTCGTAGAGATACTCTTTCAAAAGCCCGTACCCTGCGGCGATATCTTCCATGGCTGTATACTCCAGCGTCGAATGGCTGACCCCGTCGCGGCTGGGCACAAAGATCATATTGGTTTTATACTGCAGCGCGAAGACCTGTGCATCGTGTCCCGCCCCGCTGTTCATGTGCTGATAAGCAAGGCCCCTTTCCTGCGCGATGCGTTTAAGCTGCCCGACGCCGCCTTTGTCCATAGCAGCCGGCACATCGAGACCGCCGATGACTACCTCCCCGGTGATGCCGTCCGGCAGATCCGCCATAAATGCTTGCATTTTCTGCAAACCTTCTTCCAGCAGCGCCTTGCTCCCGGAGCGCAGGTCATAACTGAGCCGTACAGTATCCGGGATCACATTGTATTTGCCCGGCTGTACACCGATCTCACCGAAGGTGATCACCACCTGATCGTTCTTCCCGTCCGCCCAGTCCGTCATCTCACAGATCAGCTTTGCCGCGGAGGGCACAGGGTCTTTCCGGATACTCATCAGTGTTGTGCCGGCGTGGTTCTGCTGGCCATGGAACTGCAATTCGCCGCTCCATAGCCCGACGATGTTCTCAACGATACCGACCTGTTTGCCAAGCTGCTCGAGAAAGGCACCCTGTTCGATATGCAGCTCCAGAAACCGGTCGATGTCCCATCTCTTCGTCTTAGGCCCGCCTTCCGTACCTTCATACCCTGCTGCGGCGATCGCCTCGCGAAGCGAGATCCCCTCTTCACTCCGTTCATCCAGCAGCTCTTGTGTCAGAGTACCGGTGATAAAATGACTGCCGGCATAGGAAGAAATGAACCGGCTGCCTTCCTCTTCAGCAGTCGCTATCACTTCGACTGTCCGTTGCGGCTGGCCAAATTCTTCATACAGCGCCGCCGCTGCATTGAGTGCCGTGATAACCCCGAGCGCACCGTCGTAATCGCCGCCGTTGCGCACCGTGTCCCTGTGGGAACCGGTAAGGATGACCCGGTCCGAGGCTCCCTCGATCCGTCCGAGCAGATTGCCGGCCGCATCGGCACGCACTGTAAACCCGCCGTCTTCCATCCAGCCCTTCAAAAGTGCCAGTCCTTCTGCGTCTTCCTCCGTGTAGGTCGCGCGCCAGACGGTCCCGTCCTCCATCAGTGCAGTTTTCGCCAGGTCTTTGATTTGCTGTTCGATCCGGCGGATCTCCTGTTCCGTTACATTTACCATAGTCTTATCCCTTACACGATACATCTGCTGTAAGACAAAGCTTGCCGGGCAGTGCCGCCCGGCAAGCCGTTCTTTCTGTCAGGCGGCAGGTTCTAGATCATCAGATCCACCCCTGTCATTTTAACACTCTTGTACATGCTGAATATGCCTACCAGAAGCGTCGCCAGTCCGGCGCAGAACGCGACGTACGCGATCACCGGATTGTTCGGCGCGACGAATTCCGCCAGATAAGTGCAGGCACCGGCCATGCCCAGCGCAATGATGACCCAGTTGGACTGGACGAACACTTCGGCGACTGCAAGGTCAGCCCCTTCTTTCGGTACATTGCGCATCCGCAGGGGAATCAGCAGCGCCGCGATAAGTTGTGCCCCGCCGCAGATGATATAGGTGGCATCCGCCATCCAGTTATCCGAAGGGATGAATCCCAGAACGAGGATAATGCCGGCGAAGACCACATTGATAATGACGATCATCTTTACAAATTTACTATACATATCCTCACTCTCCTGTCTCTGTCAAAGTATGCTTTCCGACATACATATTGATCTTGGCTTTGTCGCAGATGATGGCCAGCACCGCATAGAGCACGAGGCCGAGAACCAGCGTGTTGACCGCCGCAATGCCGGATTTGATAATGAATCCGCCGACGATTATGGAAATCAGCGCACTCACCCAACCGACCCAGTTAAATTCCGGAAGCTCATCCCCGGGCTGGAACTGATATCTGTCATCCACTTTCTCCCCCTTGTAAGCGCGGAAGATAAAGAAGTCCGCGATGACGACGCCGCCGACACCGGGAAGCGCTGTCCCCATCAGGCCAAGGAAGAACTCGAATGGTTCGGGGGCGCTTCCCCAGATCCCCGCGATGAGAGCAGCCACGAAGATGCCGCCAGCGCCGAGGACCAGAACCAGGTTTTTACGCTTCATCCGGGCGTACATGCCGACCGACAGCGAAGAATAGTAGAGGTTATTGTCGTTGGTGGACCACTGGCCGAGGACGACCATGAGGAATGCCCCGAAGCCGACACCGGACATGAGCAGAGCGCCGGGGACGTCCGCACTGCCGGTCGCCAGCATCAGCATGGCAGCGCCGGCAAGGATCAGCGCCTGCAGGACCATCGCGAGGGTCCACGCGATTGCGCCGCTCCAGCGGGTCTTGCCGTATCGGCCGATATCCGCGGTGACCAGGCACATCGCCATCATCATGCCGACGACGTAGGTGATGCCTTCTCCGTAGGTCGCGGGTTCCGCCGGCTGCAAATCGAAGATGCCGGAGAAACTGCCCGCTTCATCGACAGCGATCATGACACCGAAGATCGCCAGCAAGATGAAGTACGGTACAGCGAGATAACTGAAGAACTCAAGGCCTTTGATCCCGAAATACGCGGTGAGCGCCATCAGGCAGCCGCCCCAGATAGTCGCCGGCAGGACGTTGCAGAAAGCGACGTTGGGGAACAGCGCGTGTATAAACGTGCCGAACTGCCATGTCAGGATGGCGAACCAGCCCATGTTCGGCACTGCCGAGGCCAATGTGCTGAAGATATTACTGCCCATGCGTCCGAACGCAGGCCTGAAGTTGATATAACTGGTGCAGCGGGTAACGCCGGAAATATAGGCGAGCAGACCGCCGATGACCGCCAGGATGGCGGAACCGATCAAACTGACGATGAACGTATCCATGACGCCAAAACCGGTGCCGAGCACACCGCCGCCCATGACCTGCGCGACGTCCGCGACGGTTCCCATGTAGACGAAGGTGATCGCCCAGAGGCGTTTCGTTTCGTTCTTAGGAATCGGAGTCAGAACGTAATCGCCATGCTTATCGACCCATTGGTAATTATCCAATGTGACGTCTTTTACCATTTCGCTCATAGTTTTTCTCCTTATTTACATTGTGCCAACATATCCATCCATGCGGCGGCCATTCCGGCCGCTTCTTTGACAGGCGGCGTCCGGAATGTGCAGTACTTGGAAGTCGTCTTCCCCATCGCGACCAGCCCTTCTGCCAGCTTGACCGCCGCGATGACGCCGTCGAATACCGGGATGCCAAGATCCTTCTGCATCTCCTCTGTGAATCCAACAAGACCTGCACAGGCCAGACAGATCGCCTCCGCGCCGTCCTGCCGCATCGCCAGAAGACTGTGCTCCTCGAGCGCTTTCAGCCCTTCATTGTGATCCTCCTCAAATCCAAGGACAGGCACTTCTGTCGCCCGGACCGAAACGCAGAGCCGTTCCATGCCGTAGTTGCGGACGAGTTCTTCGATGCCTTCCACCCCGGAACTGAGATCTGTCACGATCGAGAATTTCGCCGCTACGAGTGCCGCAAAGTACATGGACGCCTGCGCGATCCCGATCACCGGAACACTTGCGATCTCTTTGGCCGCCTGCAGACCGGGGTCCCCGTAGCAGGCGATGATGATCGCATCCGCGCTCTTCTCTTTCTCGATCCGCAGGACTTCCTTCAGGACACCGGGAATCGCAATGAACTCGTCAAACTTTGTCTCAAGCGCATCCGGCCCGATCGATGAGGTGATCGTGGTGATTTCTGTACCCGATGCGGCGACACGCTTTGCCGCCGCATCGATCATGTCGGTCATAGATGCTGTGATGTTGGGATTGATCAGTGTGATCCGCATATGTACCACCTACCGTATCGTTTTGACGAGTTCGGGATTCATCTTTGCGGGGATGAATCGCCCCTGTCCTTTGCCGCCCTTGAACTCGCCGTTCTCCATGATGACGCTGCCGCGCAGCATGGTCATGACAGGGCAGCCCTTGATGGTCATACCTTCGTATGGAGTCCAGTCCATATCCTGGTACAACGCTTCGCCGAACGTCATCTCGGCTTCCGGGTCGATGAGGACGATGTCCGCATCGCTGCCGGCTGAGATCGTGCCCTTCTGCGGATACAGACCGAACATCTTCGCCGCGTTGGTGCTCGTCACCTCTACGAACCGCTCCAGTGTCAGGCGGCCTTTGTTGACGCCTTCGGCGAACAGATAGCCCATGCCTTCCATGACCCCCGGTCCGCCGTTTGATACGCCTTTAAAACCTTTTTCTTTATACCCGGCGTCCTTGGGCACTTTGCCGTACGCGTTGTGATCGGAGCCCATGATGCAGACCGGTCCGTTCACGATGCCCTCCCAGAGCGCTTCCTGATCTGCTTCCTTGCGCAGCGGCGGGCTGATGATCTCCCAGACACCGACGCCTTCCTTTTCATAAAGCGATTCATCAAACGCCAGATAGTGCGCGCATGTTTCGCTATGGATCGGCAGGCCTTTCTCGCGGTACCGGTCGATGATCTCGACCGCCTCTTTCGTCGAGGTATGGACAATGTACATGTTGCAGCCGGTCTCTTCCGCAAGGATACAGGCGCGGCTGACTGCTTCTGCTTCCACGAAATTGGGTTTGGTCATCGGCCAGTATTTGCTCTCGATCTTGCCCTGGTCGATGAACTCGAACTGCATGTTCTCGCCGATACTCTGGTTCTCGGCATGCAGGCCGATGAATCCGCCGTACTCTTTCATGGCGCGCATCAGATTGTACAGGCTCCAGTCATCCGCGTAGATGCCGTCTGCCGTGTAGATCATGAACGCCTTCAGCGAAACAACGCCTTCCTCGAAGAGTTCGGGGATCTCCGCTACCACTTTCTTGATATCCGAGTAATCCGAGAAAACGCCGTGATGGTTGAAGTCGATGCAGGACAACTCGCCTGCTCTCTTTTTGTGACGGCGGATCACATCCAGAAGCGGTGCGCCGGGATCCTGGATCGAGAAGTTGAGCACAGTAGTGACGCCGCCCATCGCAGCATTCCTCGTACCGGCTGTCCAGTCTTCATCCGGCGTCAGGCCCTGAAAAGGCTCTTCGATATGCGTATGGGTATCGATGGCGCCCGGCACCACGTACTTCCCTGCTGCGTCGATGATCTTGTCCGCTTCCGTGATGACGCCGGGACTGACGATGGCTGCGATCTTCTCTCCTTCGATTGCCACATCCGCGGGATAGTGGCCCTCCGCCGTTACGACAATACCGTTTTTGATCAATACATCCATACAATTCCCTCCTTATTAAAGCCCTTGAATACTATGGTTCTTTGATGGATAAATTAGTGCCTGCCGCATCGTCAGATCCGGCTGTTCATTGTGTAGAATGGTTCGAACGGTGTCTGTTCGAGCCAGCTGTTGTACCAGCTGTGCAGATATGGTCTGAGCTGATAGAGAAAAGCTCTTTCCTCCGGCATATCGCAGGCGCCTTTTGCTGCCCCGATCGCGCGGATCTCCTGATAGAGCGATTCCTCATCGACTGTCAGGATCCTGCGCCCCTGCATAACGATCTCGCCGCCGATCACGACGGTGTCCACATGCCGCCCCAGTGCGCGGTGGACGATCACCCGGAGCATGGATACGGCGTCGGTCACCCAGGGATCCTCCAGGATCTCCTCCAGATCCACCAGGATGCAGTCGGCCTGTTTGCCGGGCTCCAGTGTGCCGGTCCTGTCCGCCAGCCCCAGCACCTTCGCACCATTTTTCGTAGCGATCGAAAGTGCTGTTTCGGGCGAAAGTTCCGGTGCCTGCCCCAGGAGATATCCCTGCTGCCGGTGCAGGAAATAGAACATCCGCATCTCCATGAACGGATCTTCATCGTCGTTGATGCCTTTGTCGTCGAGCCCAAGCGCGACGCAGATGCCTCTGTTCAGCATTGGCATGACCGGCGCGATGCCGTTGCGGACGATCAGATTGCAGCTGGGATGCGAGGTCACGCCGGCACCGCCGGCCGCGAGGATGTCCAGATCGTTCGCCGTTAAGTAAACGCCATGACCGAGCACGAGATTGCTGTCCACAAGCCCCAGCTTGTCCAGGTATTCGACCCAGCTCATGCCGCGGCACTGCAGGGCGTAAACCTTTTGCACCGGGCTCTGCAGGCAATGGATGTGGATCGGGATCTTGCCGAGTTCATCCGCCCGCTCCTTGACTCTGCAGAGAAAACTGTCGGTCGATCCGTGCGCCCAGCTCGGCCCGAAGAAGACGCTCGTTTTATCCTGTCCGTCGAATTCTGCATAGAGTTGCTCAAAGACTTCCATGTAGCGGTCCACCATCTCTTCGGGGTCGTCGATCAGGTAAGCCTTCGCCTTTTCCTGCAGATCAGGCGGCAGCGTCCTGCAGAACGCCTCGTCATCGTAGGCGAGGATGTTCTTGTTGCGGCCGCCCGGCGAGAATGCCAGCCGGATCCCTGTGGATCGATACGCCCGGATGATACTGCGGCTGTCTGCGAGCTGCCCCTCGTCTGTCAGATTGGACCAGTTGTTGTGGTGGATGCTCGTTCCGCCGTTGCGGATGTGCTTGACAGCTGTCATGAGCGAACAGATCGCCGGCGGGAAGCAGATCGCCGTATCAAAGTCGGTCAGCGCGTTCTCCAGGAAATCATACGTTATCCCCCGCTGCACACAGGAGATGCCTTCGCCGTGACTGTGCGCATCGATCAGGCCCGGCATCAGCAGCTGCCGGCCGTTGCCGACAACCGCCGCCTCCGGGTACTTGCTGCGCAGTGCTGCATACGGGGCAGATTCCTCAATGATGCCATCCTTCACATAAAGCCCATAGTCCGGCTCCAGTTTCGGCTGGCCAGCCTCATCCGGCACCATGACATACCTGCCGTGCAGGATCATCGCCGGCTTTGGCTCTGCGTTATTGCCATTGGTTCGTTCTGCCCCGTTCATGTCTGTTCCCCTTACTGATAGTTGCTCTCGCCAAGTTCTATGCCAAGGTCGGACCCATCATATTCATAATCCGGTTCGTAATTTGGATCCTCCAGTTCCACCTGCGGATACTTCTTGCAGATCCAATACTTCATCAGGACGTAATAGACGATCATGGTGAAGGGGATCTGGAGCCAGAACGAGATGCGGATGTCGATGATGAAGCTGAGCGCCAGTGCCAGCGCCAGCGTGATCAGCGCAGCCGGATTGTAGTTCTTGGCGTATTTGTACTGGCCGTTCGGATTGAAGAGCGCCGGCACATTGTACTTACGCTTGCGCAGGACGAAGTAGTCGGTGATGATGATGAACGCGATCGGGCCAAGCATGTTGCTGATGAAGACCTGCACCATGCCCATCTGGGATTCCCACTTCCAGGGGAACATCAGCAGGGACAGCGCGCCTGCGATGAAGCAGCCTGCCGCGTAGGTGATGTACTTCGGATTGATGTTGGATGTGACGTTCGCCGCCGGCGTGATGTTGGCCGTCATGTTGGTGGACCAGGTCGCGAAGACGATCGCCAGGAAGCAGAGGCTCATGATGACCGGCTTGTCGCTGAAGACCTCGATGGAGTAATCGACCGGGTTCCAGGTGCCGCTCAGAAGGCCGCAGGTCAGACCCATGATCGTGATGAGCATCGCGACGCAGGTCATGCCGATGAATGCGCCGAAGAAGACCGGGAAGTTGCGGCGGACGATGCCCCTCTTGTTGAAGTCCTTGGGGATCTTCATGGAACGGGTGAAGTCCATGGTGTTGAGGGTCAGGGTGATGTAACCGCCCAGCATGCCGATGACGCAGGCGGAGAACATCGCCGGGCTGTTGACCGCGTCCGGGGTCGGCGCGAAGAGCACTTCTGCGATACCGCTGTGATAGTATGTCAGTACGTGGCCCATGATGACTGCCAGCGCAATCGCAAGAAGCGGGATCGCCAGCCAGTCAAAGCGCGCCATCGCCTTCATGCCAAGGGCGGCGTTCAATGTCTGCAGGAACGTGAACAGGATGATCATGATCCATAGATTGGAGAAGCCTGTCATCATCTCCATGATCGCATTCATAGAGTACGCCGCGATCCACGTCTGGAATCCCAGCCAGAACCAGCATGGGAAGGCTCGTATCAGGCCTGCGACGTGCGTCCCCATGTAACCGAAGCTGGCACGTACCGTGACAGAATACGTAATGCCGTACGTCAGGCCGACATCCCCGGTCAGTGCCAGCATGACCGAGACGACGAAGTACCCGACGACGGATGCCAGTAAGATGGCTTTCGGACTCATGTCCGGATAGTAGGACATCGCCACTGCGAAGGTCGTGATATCGATGGCGATACCGCCCCAGATGAGGCCGACATCCGCAGCAGACAGTTTGCGGTCCGCCGCCTTGATCGGCAGCAGTTCGCGGGAGACAAACTGGTTACCCGCGCCATTGCTGAACTTGAGTGCCATACTGTTCTCCTTTCAGTGTTGAAACGAACAACGAAACAAAATTGAATGATATCGATACGGCGGAAGAATGATTTATCGAACACTGGCTGCTATTTCTTCCTTCAGTTCCCCCGGCAGGAACCGGCCGCCGCCGGCCTGCCCGTAGAACTCGCCGTGATCAACTAAGATATGCCCTCTCTGCATGGTCAGGACCGGGAAGCCGACGATCTTTCTCCCCTCGTAAGCGGTCCAGTCCACATTGTCATAAAGGGCTGTGCCGAGTGTCACTTCTTTCGCGGGGTCATACAGGACGATATCCGCGTCGCTGCCCGCAGAGAGTGTGCCTTTCTGCGGGTAAAGCCCGAAGAGTTTCGCCGGGTTGGTGCTGGTGATCTCAACGAATCGCTCTGCGCTGATGCGCTCTTTGAGGACGCCTTCCGCAAAGAGCATCGGGACGTTCTCGAGCAGCCCGACCCCGCCGTACGCAACTTCCGTGAACCCGCTGCGGTAATACCCTTCGTCCTTGGCATCCTTGCCAAACGGGCAGTGGTCGGAGCCATAGATCTGGATCGTCCCCTCGCGGATGCCGCGGAACAGCCGCTCCTGGTCTTCTTCCTTCCGGAGCGGCGGCGTGATGAACTCACGGAACCCGTTCGGTTCGAGATATTTGTCTTCTGTCATGGTCAGGTACTGCCCGCAGGTTTCCCCGTAGATCGGCAGCCCTTTTGCCTGGAACGACGCCACAATGTCGACCGCTTCTTTACAGGACATATGGACAAGGTACGTCCTGCAGCCGGTCTCTTCCGCCAGCATGCAGATCCGGTGTGTCGCTTCCGCCTCGATGATCGGAGGTTTGGTCGCGGCATAATATTCCGCGCCGGTCTCCCCGCGGGCGATGAACTCGTTCTGGATCTGCTCCGTCATTGCCTTGTTCTCCGCATGGACACCGAGGACGCCGCCGAGTTCTTTGAGTCCGCGCATCAGCCGGTAGATCGAATAATCGTCTGCAAACCCACCCTCGTCATAGACGGTAAACGCCTTGATCGAGGGGATGCCCATCTCCTTCAGGACCGGCAACTGCGCCACCACTTCATCATTGTCATCGTAGTAGATGAAGACCGGGTGAACATTGTAGTCGATGCAGGTCAGCCCGTTGATCCGTTCGATCTCGCCCTCCACTGTCTCGACCATGGTCTTGCCCTTTGCCTGATTGATGAAGTTCAGCACCATGGTCACACCGCCCACCGCCGCGTTGCGGGTGGCCTGGGTCCAGGTTTCGAGCGGTTTGACCCCTTTGAATTCCTCTTCAATGTGACTGTGTGTGTCGATCGCCCCCGGCACGACAAAAAGTCCCGCCGCATCAATGACACGGCCGGCTTCCGTGTATTCTCCGGGCTCCGTCACAGCCACGATCTTCTCCCCGCGCACGGCAACATCGCCGATGCGGCATCCTTCCGCAGTCACGACTGTACCGCCTTTAATGAGAATATCAATCATAGCTCGCTTTCTCCTTTCCATTACCACTATCATGGTAATAAGTGACCCTGCGGCAAAGTCAAACGCGAGACCGTGTTCTTTGTTGTTTTTTTGTCAAATCCAAAAAGCGTTGAATTTTCAACGCTTTTTTCAATTCTGAAAAATCAGGACAGGGTCCGCGCATCCGGCAGACCCTGTCCCTGTTGGTTTTATTCACTATTCTGCTTGTGAGAAGATGCCCCCGTGTGTATCTTTTTTGATACATTTTTGCCCGTGGGGCAAGATTCAGGCGATGCTGTTTATGCCAGTGGCAGCAGGATCCTCGTCACGTAATGATCCGGGTTGGTCATCATCTCCCCACCGAGCAGGTACAGCTCGATGCTGTCGCCGGTCAGCTTCAATTCTCTTTCCCGGCACCACGCAAGCAGCGCCTTGTATGTCCTGTGCAGCGATTCGTCATATGGACCGACATGGATCGCAGACGCGCATTCCAGCCCGCCGAAGGAACTGATCCCGTTGCGTCCGTCCGGCAGATCCAGTACCGGGAAGCCAATGATCATCTCCCGGTCGGACATCTCGATTTCGGTCATATCTTCTTTGATCAGCTGCTTGAACTGGAAGAACAATGGCCCGCAGGTCTTCAGATCACACTGACGGGCATGGATGTACAGCTCCGAGATACGCGCCTGATTGTCACTTTGCTCATCAAACGGCGTCCCGCTCTGATCCGCCGTGATGACTTTCTGCAGCGGCCAGGTGTACAGTTCACACCGCGGATTGCTTACCCCTGCCGTAAGCATCTGCTGGTGCGATTCCAGATAGAGGATGCCTTCCATGAACTGCGCGTACTTTTTCGTCGTCTGCTCGTATTGCGCCATGCTGCGGAAGAAGTCCTCCCGCGCCTGGTCCATCCGGCTGTCGATGCACCGCCGCATCGTCGCCACATCGCCGCGCATGCTGATGTCATAGATGTCGGTCAGCGAGTACCCCATCGAAAGGTACTCCTTCATGATAAACAGCTGGTTGATGTTGCGCTGGCTGTAGTAACGGTAATTGTTTTCCTCGTCCCGCACAACGTCTTTCAAAAACCCTTTTTTCTCGTAGTACAGAAGCTGCTTACGGGTGACATCGCACAGGTCCATGACCTCTTTTGCGCGATACCATTCTTCTCCGTTCTTTTTCATAACGGACGCTCCTTCCTCCGGATCTGCCGCAGACTGCGGCAACCGCGCCGGGTTTCCGCTGTACCGGATATCGTTTCTCTCCATATTAAACATAAAAGATGGCCCTAGGGTCAAGTCAAGCGCCAATCTGTGATGCTGCTGTAAAACGGCGGGCCGTATGGTCCGCCGTTTGCTGTCTCATTTTCTTTTGCCGCTAGGCTTCTTCGATCTGCTTGCCGCTCATGTGGTCGATGGTCAGCGCCATAACGAGCGTGCCGCGGAGGCTCTTTTTGATCTCCGCCTCGATGTACTCACTATCGTCCGTGAACTTGTAGCAGAGCTTGCGGCACTGATCTGCCACGCGCTCCGGATCGGTCACGATCTCGATCCGGCCGAAGCAGATGACGCTGCGCATGATGCGCGCCCAGCTGCCTTCGGGAATATATCCCTCGTCCAGAACGGTATAGGACACCTTGTCATTCGCCTTTACCGCCTCCACGCGATGCCCGATCAGCCCGCCGTGGATGTACAGCTTGCCGTCCTCTTCATCATAGTAATGGTCGACCGGGACACCGTACGGGTACCCTTCCAGCCCCATTACGGACAGCACGCCTCGCTTCTCGCTTTTGAGCAGGCTTATGCAATCCTCCCTGCTGATTTCGTTCTGCTTTTTTCTGACCTTCCTGAATTCCATCTTTACCCCCTCTTCCAATGCTGCCTTCTGCCGGATCGGCAGACTATCTGAATTCTTTGCGCAGGATGTACCGGCGCAGGCCGCCGTACAGTTCCATTTCTGTAATAATAGTATATCCCGAACGCAGCGCGTTGTTGAGGCTGAATTCGTTGTCCGGGGAGATGGTCGTGAGTGCTTCCTTCGCGCCGAGCGCGCGCGCAGCCTCTTCACGCAGGGCGAAGAAGATCTGCTGCAGACCGTAGCCGCGCGCAGCCGGTCCGATGAACGAAACTTCCATCGTGACACAGGTCAGAAGACGCTCTTCGTCGTACTCCAGATAATTACCGGCATTGCGGCTGCCCGGACGGCCGACGACCATCATGGTCAGCCCGACGATCGCGCCGTCCATGACCGCGCAGAAACACTTGTCCAGGCGGAGCGATTCTTCGAGTTCCCACTCCTGCGTCATAAAATAGGTCGACTTGTCGGGCACAGCGTCAAAGACGACATCCTGCAGGGCGGTGACTTCCGCCAGATCATCCGGCGTGCACGCGCGGATCACGAATGTCCGCGGATCTGAGCCATCCTTTCTCGTCAGTACTGTTTCGTAAGGGATCTTTCTCATTCTCTCTTCCTTTACACAACCTCCGGTGGTTTTGCTGCAATTGATTTCTGAAAATAGCATACTAAAATTAGGAGCATTTGAAAAGCGCCCATCCCTGCCGGGACCGGGCGCACCGCCGCAAACCTATGATATGCTCTGCCGCTATTTCTTCTTATAGCCCGTGCACATGGTCATCAGGAAGCAGCATACCGTTGCCCATGCCCAGAATTTGTGCTGTTTCATCTCCGGTCCCCCTTTCGCAGCGCCTGTGTGACATCCGCACCAGATGCGGATTCCGCCTTAAGTATATTGCCGGCGACAGCCCCCTGCGAGCCCGAACGGACACCGTGTTCCCGCGCACACAAAAATAGACGCTTTACAACGAAAAGTGCGTGCAATTACACCTCATTCAGTATAAATTAAAGGTAGGAACTTTCATCTGCCCCCGGCGGTTGACTTGCTTAGATCGACCCGGAAGATCCGCAGGAGAGACAGATCCGGCGCACGGCGAAACGGCCCGGCGCGATTGAACAGGAACTGTTACAACAGGAGGATCACTATGGGACAATTTGAGATCAAAGAAGTCAAGACCGGTGTCAAATTCAACCTGAAGGCAGGCAACGGTCAGATCGTAGCCACCTCGCAGATCTACAAGAGCATGTCCGGCTGCAAGAACGGCATTGCCAGTGTTGCGAAGAATGCCGCGATCGCAGCGGTCGAAGACCAGACCGAAAAAGGATTTGAAAAAATGAAGAATCCGAAATTCGAGATCTACACAGACAAGGCCGGCGAGTTCCGGTTCCGCCTGAAGGCCGCCAACGGCCAGATCATCGCGAGCAGTGAAGGCTACACCAAGATGGCCAGCTGCAAGAACGGGATCGAGAGCGTTATCAAGAACGCCGACAGCCCGATCGTTTTCGCGGAATAAAACGTTTTATCACGCGGCGCAGCCCTGCCGGGACTGTGCCGCTTTTTTCACCCGGAAGACACAACCCGCACCTTAGGAGCACACTATGTCCAGCCCTGAAGAAACCACCGGCATGCAGCGCATCAGCCTCATGGAAGCCATCGAGCAGCGCCACTCTGTCAGACAGTATGAAGAAACGCCCCTCCCGGCGACAGTGATCGCCGAACTTGCGGACGCCGTCTTTGCCTGCAACGAAGAGAGCGGGCTCCACATCCAGCTCGTCACGGGCGAACCGGATGCCTTCACCGGCATGCTGGCCAAGTACGGCAAATTCTCCGGCGTAAGCAACTACTTCGCACTGGTCGGAAAGAAAGCCTCCAACCTTGAAGAACAGTGCGGGTACTACGGGGAAAAACTCGTCCTTCTCGCACAGCAGATGGGGCTCAATACCTGCTGGGTCGGCGGCACATTCAACAAGCGCAAGACCGCCTTTGCGGTCGGCAAGGATGAAAAACTCGTCCTCGTGATCGCCGTCGGTTACGGCGCCACACAAGGCCGTACGCGCAAGAGCAAATCCTTCATGGACGTCAACCGCTCCAAAGGCGTCATCCCGACCTGGTACCGCCGCGGCGTCGAAGCGGCGCTCCTGGCACCGACCGCGGTCAACCAGCAGAAGTTCGCGTTCAGTTACACAGGCAGCGCGGCTGCTGTCCCGGCCGGCAATGAAGAACTGGCTGCCGGCGAGACCACCCGGTCACTGCCCGGCGTACACGTCGAAGTGGACGGATTTGGCTTCTTCAGTAAGGTCGATCTGGGGATCGTCCGGTACCACTTCCAGATCGGCGCCGGCGACGCGGAGTACCGCTGGATCTGAACATTGCCGCGCGGTGAGGCGGCAATGCCGGCGGACAAGGTCACGATTTGAAATCAGAAGCGGGTCCTGCGGGACCCGTTTTGGTTTGTTGAAAAAGCGGAGCGATTCCAGTATCATGCAAGTAGTATGGAATACCTGATCACACTGCTTGAGGGCATCATTTCGTTCATCTCTCCCTGCACCCTGCCGCTGCTGCCGGTCTACCTCGCGTATCTGGCCGGCGGACAGACAAAGCAGGGAACGCTCCCGGAGCAGCCGGCGCGCCGTGCGGCGTGGTCCCGGCCGCTGGGGTTTGTGTTGGGATTTACGGTGGTGTTCTGCCTGCTGGGGCTGTTCGCCGGCGCGCTCAGCGCCCTGCTCGTGCGGCACCAGAGCGCAGTCAACATCGTGCTGGGGCTGATCATCATCTTCTTCGGCCTCGCGTATCTGGGCGTCATCCCGGTGCGCTTTGCCGGCGGCGTGGAACAGCACGGCGATATCCGGTCGTTCTTCTCCGCCTTCGTGTTCGGAACGGTCTATGCGGTATCACTGACTCCCTGCACCGGCGCGTTCCTCGGCTCGGCCATCATGCTGGCTGCCGCTTCGGGAACGGCTCTCAAAGGCGCGGCCCTGCTGCTTGTCTATTCGCTGGGACTTGGCATCCCCTTCCTGCTGTCGGCGCTTTTGATCGAGCAGCTGACCGGCGCTTTCGCGGCCATCAAACGCCACTACGGCGCGATCAACAAGGCATGCGGGCTCTTCCTTATCGCGGTGGGCATCCTGCTGGCGTGCGGGCTGCTCGGACGGTGGATGGCGCTGCTGTCATAATAGAGGTACTTTATGAATCGCAAACGAAAACTCATCGGGCTCGCCGCCCTTCTCATCGTCGTCCTTGCCGGCGCGGCGGTCGCCTACAACACACTCGCCCCTGGCGCGCAAGCCGGTCATAATAATGCGGGAGGCGGCTCCGTTCCCGCCGCACAGCCGGAAAGTGATGCTTCCGCAGACAGCACAGAGACAGACGCAGCGGGCAAAGATTTGCCGGAAGCGCCGGATTTCACAGTCTACGACGCGGATGGCAAGCCGGTCCGGCTCTCTGACTTTGCAGGCGAGCCTGTCGTCATCAATTTCTGGGCGAGCTGGTGCCCGCCGTGCAAAGCGGAACTGCCGGACTTTGAAGCGGCATTCACCGCATGCGGTGCTGCCAAAAGCGGTGAGACCGCGGACAACAAAACGGCGGCGGACGGCGGCACGCCGGTGCGGTTCCTGATGATCGCGCTTACCGACGGCGACCGCGAAACGCAGGCGACCGCGGATGCTTTCATCGCGAGCAATGGATATACCTTCCCGGTGTACTACGATCTGGACTTCGACGCGGCATCTGTATATGGGATCCGCTCCATCCCGATGACCGTCTTTGTCGACAAGGACGGGTACGTCTCCGACTACGCCATCGGTCAGATCGATGCGCAGACACTGCAGAACGGGATCGACGCGATCCGCTGAAAAGACACGCGCGGCTTAGACATGCACAGCACAAACGCGCAACTTAGATACCCGCGCACAAACGACTTATGAATGAAGACAAACTGATCCTGGCACAGGCGGAAGACCGCATCGAGCAGTGCCGGAACTACGATATGCTCACCCATACAGGCTTTCTTGACGCCCGCCAGCAGTCGCTCGTGCGGCGGGCTTTCGGTGTGCGGCAGGGCGATGTGCGGCTCGTCTACGACGGCGGCTACAAGGACGCGGACCGCGTGATCCTGGCGGCACTGCCCTACTATATGGAAGATCTGTATGCGGAATCGCTCTCTGCGGACGCCGGCGCCGCTGCCGGTCTTTCCGCTGCAGGCATTCCGCCGGTGCGGGACCTGCTCACCGTGATCCGGGCGACTGCGCCGAAGGGTTCGCAGGCCTCCGCCCGCTCCGGCCGCGCGCTTTCGCACAGCGACTACCTCGGCGCGCTGATGGGGCTTGGGATCAAGCGGACCACGGTCGGTGATATCCTCGTGCGGGAAGATGGCGCGGACATCCTTGTTTTGACGGAGATCGCGGACTACATCATGCAGACCTTCGCGTCCGCCGGGCGCTCGCACCTGTCGCTGGAGCGCCTGCCCGCCGAGGCGCTTCTCATCCCGGAACAGAAAACGACCGAGATCCGCGACACCGTGGCCTCCCTGCGCCTCGACGCGCTCCTTGCCGCCGCGTTCCGGCTGCCCCGCGGCAAGGCGGCGGACGCCATCCGCCAGGGTCTTGTTTTCGTCGACCACCTCGAAGCCACCAAAGCCGACATGCCCGTCGAAGAAGGCGCGGAACTCGTCATCCGTCACAAAGGCAAGGCGGTCCTGACCACTGTCGGCGGCAAATCCCGCAAAGACCGCATCAACGTGACCTTCACCAGATACGGCGACAAATGACCCGCCCGCTGCGCAGAATATTGCGCTGCACCGTCTGCGGATCTTTACATGAAAAAACGCCCGGCGCATTGCCGGGCGTTCTTTTGTTGTTTGCAGGCTCCGGGTTCCGGAGTCTTATTCAGTGATTTGCGCTTGACCGCTGCTAGTCATTCCTGCGGCGTCTTCCAGTGACAAACAGGATCACCATGAGGATCAGTGCCGCCAGGATGCCCAGGATCGGAAGCGTCATGTTCGACGGATCGCCTGTGCGCGGTGCCGGCGTGTTCTTCGACGGTGTAGGCTCAGCCTTGGCTGTGACGGTCAATGTGCCGAGCTCTTCAACCGCGATCTCGTAATTGTTCGGATCGACATCGCCCCAGTCGAGGCTGTAGGTGTTGGTCGAGGAACCGACTTCCGTCTGGCTGCCGGTCGCCTTGATCGTTACGGTTTCGCCGTCCGCGAATCCGGTGATCGTGGCTTCGTCACAGGTCAGCGGTTTGCCGTCGTAGACCTTCTCCGCGGATCCGGTCTTAACGGTCAGCTGCGCCTTCGTGACGGTCAGCGTGCCTTCCTTCTTGGTCAATTCGTAGTCGCTTGCGCGCGCCGTTGCCGTGACGGCGGTGTCGTCCGCAGGCTGTTCTGTGTCATCCGTGTCCGCAGCCGGTCCTGCTACGATCTCAAGCGCACTGTTCACCAGTTCGTTGTCCGCGCTTCCTTCTGCGATCGGAGTCTCTTCCGGCGCCCAGGTGATCTCGATCGTGTTGGGCGAGCTGCCGACATTCGTCTGGCTGCCCACTGCCTTCGCATCGAGCGTCTCACCATTCTTGAGACCGGTGATCTCGATCTTGGGATTGGTCAGTGCTGTGCCGTCGTAGACCTTCTCATCACTGGCGCTCGAGATGGTCAGCGGAGCCGGTGTGATCTTGATGCTGCCGTCCTCGAACTTGATGTTGAGCTTCGCGGTAACATCTTCGCCCTTGGCATTCACGATGACAAGTCTGTCTGCAGTTGCGGTCACTTCCCCTTCCGCAACGTGTGTTGCAGTCGCTGTAGAAGCCGCAGTCCGGACAGTATACCCCTTTTCAGGCAAGCCGGTGACCTCAACTGTTGCGCCATGTTCCTGCCCATCGTATTCGGAACTGCCGCCCGTCGTTGTTACAGTGATCTCGCCCTGGAATTCGTTGACCGTCAGAGTGCCTTCCACAACCGTGATGTCGTAGTTGCCGGCTTTGGTGTTGTCCTTCAGCGTGTAGGTGAAGACGTTCTTGCTGCTGCCGACATCCGTCTGGCTGCCGGTCACATTATATGTTGCCCCTTCGCCGCTGACGAACCCTTCGCCGCTGACTGTTACCGTGTCATTTGTGAGCGGATCCCCGTCGTAGACCTTTTCGTCATCCGCAGATGTCAGCGTGACAGGTCTCTTGGTTACAACGAGTTTGTACCCTTCTTTGACAACCGTGTCGTAGTTCGGGTTGGTCACTCTGACCGAGAATGCCGTTTCTCCGACGTCTGTTCTGACCGGCGGTGCGGTCGTCCAGTCTCCGTCCGCAGTCTTGTACTCGATCGTGCTGCCATCTCTGGTCGCTGTCGCAGAGACTGTATGCTGTTCGCCGTCATACATGACCGTGATGGATTTGCTGTCCACATCCATCTCTTCGCCGCTGTCGTCCGGATCCGGACCGGGCACGACGTCGTTGTGTCCAACGACGGTATCGATGGTGTCGGAATCGCTGACCTTGTCGCCCTTCGGCGCGGTGCCGGTCGCCTTTACGGTATTCGTCACTTTTCCGGCATCATCGTCTTCGTCCGTAACGGTGTACTTGTAGGTGACCGTCTTGGATTCGTTCGGCGCAAGCTTGAAGCCCTCTTCCTCGATCGTGACGAGCGTATCTTCAAGCGTGATGCTGCTGAGTGTAACGTTGCCGGTGTTGGTCACGATGACTTCGTATGTGAGCTCTTCTCCTGCTGCAACATCTCCATTCTTCTTTGCAGATTTCTCTACCTTGATAGACGGATCGGCTTTGACTGTCTTGACCGTTGCAGTCGCTTCGACCTCTGCCGGATCATCGCCTCTGGCCGCTGTCGCGTTCGCCTTGACGACGTTCACGATCTCGCCTTTGTCGACATCGGCCTGTGTCACCGTGTACTCGTAAGTGAAGGTCTTGTCCTTGCCGGGAGCCAGATCGAAGGTCTCTGCAGAGAGATCTGCATGATCATCGACGAGCTTGCCATCCTTGACACTGACATTGCCGGTGTTGGTGACCTTGACTGTATAGGTCACTTTGTCGTCCACTTTGACGTCCGAAGTCGGATCTGCTGTCTTCGTGATGCTCAGCTTAGCTTTTGCTTCTTCCGTCGTAACGGTCGCGGTCGCCTCGACCTCTGCCGGATCATCGCCTCTGGCCGCTGTCGCGTTCGCCTTGACGACGTTCACGATCTCGCCTTTGTCGATGTCGGCCTG
>JAWRJC010000148.1:0-3319 GCA_040307715.1 Clostridiales bacterium
ATATTTGAGTCTTTCTTCATTGGTCCATTTTCGGTCCTTTCCGCCTTTTGGCCGTCCCATGACATCACCTCCTTCTTGAAAGATATCACGAAAAAAGTAGACACGCTTTTTTAGCATGTCTACTTTCATCTTACTAGTCCATTTCACGCCCGCTTTTCATCTGCTATTTGTATACGCGTTCCACGTACTCCCCGGCAGTCGTCGTGCGGAGCATGCCGCCGTAGCCGAGTTTGAAAGCCAGGACGTCGCCGATCACGTAGCTGCCCTTGCCGTTCGTGACGTTGATGATCATATGGTCGGAGCTCGCGCCCATGACTTCAACGTCCGGGTCGACAGGCTCTACACTGTCAAGCGCCACATCCTGCTGGCCGACTGCCACGATCGCGCGCTTCATCCAGCCTCTGTCCTCGTAGTGCGGGACCTGCCCGAACGCATCTTTGCCGACCTCGCCGATGGGCATGGAGGGCTTTTCCTTGACCTCGATGATCTCCGCCTCGAGTGTGAGGGCATCATCGACGGTCCCCGGCAACTTGCTGAAGTACGCCGTGTCGTTGCCCAGGAAGAAGGACTCTCCCAGACGCAGGTTGTTGATGCCCGCCGGCAGTTCGCCCTTGCCGATCAGGTAGATCGAAGAGCTGTTGCCGCCGCTGACGATGGGCAGCTTGATGGAGAAACGCTTCTCGATCTCGCCCGCGATACGCGCCAGGTTGGACAGGTTGTCGTTCTTCGGAATGATCGCGCCGTAGCAGGTCAGGTTGACCGCCACGCCGTACAGTTCGATGTTCTGAAGCGCAAGGATCTGCTCGACCGCAGCGTAGATATCGTCCTCCTTCTGGAAGAAGATGCCCTCGCGCAGGTCGCCGAGGTCGATCATCAGCACGATCCGGTGCTTCTTGCCCGCTGCTGCAGCGGCTTCATCCAGCGCCTTGATGGTCGCGAGTTCGGAGTTGAAGCTGATGTCCGCATAACGGACGACTTCCTGCACCTGCGACAGCATGGGCAGACGCAGCAGAACGGTCTGCTTGCCGTGCTCTCTCGCATCGGCCGCGTATTTGCGCAGGTTCTCGATGCGGCTGTCCGCCATGTAGGAGACAGCCGGATGACGGGCGATCATTTTCGTGATCTCTTCATCCGCACAGACGCCCTTGGTGACGATCATCAGGGAGCAGCCTCCCTCATTGGTGATCTTTGCGACCGCGTCCAGATTGCCGCGGAGTTTATTCATATCGATGACGATTCTGGGATACATACTGTAGACTCCTTTCGAATACTATATTTATCCGCGCAACACTTCTGTGCCGGCGCTGTCAGAGCACTATCTTCCTTCCGGCGGTTCGCCGCGCTTGTACTTTCTGTTCGGGCAGTACACATGCGGGCAGAGCCAGCATTCGTGGTTGCAGCCCGCTGTCTGTTCGTGCTGCTGCTCCATCTGCTCGCTGGGCTTAAGATCCGCCGCAGCCGCTTTGTGATGCGCTTCGAAAGCAGCCTCGGCAGCTTCCTTCTCCGCTTCCTCCTTCGCAAGGATGCTGTCAAATGCCTCTGCCGCGCCTTCGGGCAGCGGGCAGGCTTCTTCGGCCGCTTCTGCCGGTGCTGCGGACGAATCCATCTCGTGCGCTTCCTTGCCTTTATTCTTACGGGCCTCCAGATCGTTCTTGTAGACGGTCATGTCATAGCCCATCTCTTCCATTTCCTTGATGTGCTCTTCCTCTTCGGCGAGCTGTCTGGAACGGCGCTCCGCCTCTTCGAGGGCCATCTGCATCGCGCTCTTCTGGTCTTTGGCCAACACTTCGGGGAATTTGAAGTCGAGACTCTGCTCGAGCAGCTTGATGGCCGCTTCACGATGCTCTTTGGAGAGGACGCCGAGAGAGGCCATGATGTAATCGTTGTCGACCAGGATCTTCGCGTTGTCTGTCGGGAACAGCAGCATGCCGCTCTCGTTGTACGCCGCGATCTCCTTCATGATCTCCACGCGGTGCGGAAGACGTGTCAGCGCGCCGCCGGTACCGACGATGTACTGGACCTGTGTGAGGTCCTTGCCTTCAACAACGGTCGTACGGCCGGTCGGACCGTAGACGTAACGGATGATGCCGGCGTGGCGTTCGACCGCCTTGAGCGTCGCTTCTTCCGCCAGCAGTTCGACCAGTTTGAATTCATCCGGAGTTTTCGGAATCGCCACATAAGACTCGAGCGTCTTGTCGAGATCGACCGGCGCGAGTCTCTTGCGCAGTTCGTCTTCACCGATGGACTCGATGACGTGCATCCGGTTGACGTACAGACCGAGGTCGCCCTCTACGGTACGCTTTGCTTTCGGCTCCGGTGTGGTCATCATCGCAGCCAGATCATCAGAGTCTGTTGTGACAGAGTGGACATCTGTCGTCGCGCCGCCGACGTCGATGGTCATGACGTTGCCGATACAGTCGGAGAGCAGCTTGGTGCACTCCATGACGGAGCCCGGGGTCGGGATGATCGGGCCGTTGACCATGTCGCGGACATGCTCCATGCCCGGCGCGTGGATGATGTGATCCTCGAACGCCTGGTGGATCATCTTGCGGCACGGCTCAACGTTGAGCATGTCGATCTTCGGATAGACGTTGTCACAGATGTACAGCTTGCGGTCATCGAAGATCAGCTTCATCTCTTCGCGGTTTTCGATGTTACCCGCGTAGATGACCGGCGCCTTGTAGTCCAGCTCACGCAGTTTTTCTGCAGTATCGATGGCAGTCTGCTTTTCGCCGTAGTCGACACCACCCGCGAGCAGGATCAGGTTGGGCCTGATCTCCTTGATCTTCGCCAGGTCGGTCCGGCGCAGTTTGCCGGCCGTGACGAAGTGGATGATACCGCCTGCGCCGAGCGCTGCTTCTCTGGCAGCGCGCGCGGTCATGTCGTAGACAAGACCGTGGACGGACATCTTCAGACCGCCGGCTGCAGACGAAGTCGCGAGCATCTTGTCATACTCGATCTTCTCCTCGCCCATGCGTTTGCACATATCATCGAGCGCGCCTTTCAGACCGATACGGACATCGCCTTCCAGCACGGAAGTCGGCGCCTGGCCCTGTCCCCAGAAGACGGGCTTATCGCTGTCGATATTGATGAACGCGTTGAGTACGGTAGTGGTGGAACCAATCTCCGCGACCAATACATCTACTTTCATATTGTTTCCCCTTTGTTTTAACAGTGTGATGAATATCGCAGCCCGCACAAAATACCCTTATGCACGGACGCACTAATAATATCACAGAATCCGCTTTCTTATAACCCCATTCACGCTTTCTGTCGCTATAAAGTTCTGTTTTTCAATGCTTTTGAAAAAAGCGGGCGG
>JAWRJC010000149.1:0-5383 GCA_040307715.1 Clostridiales bacterium
TATTTCATCGGGGGGCAAACAATGGCAACATGGGGTAAAACAAGCATCAAGGACTCGACATACGAGATCATAAAGTCCAAGATCCTTCATCAGGAGTTTAAGATGGGCGAAGCGCTCAATCTCACTTCCCTTGAAAAAGAACTTGGCATCAGCAACACACCGATCCGGGAAGCGATCGCCGCTCTGGTTTCGGAGGGTCTTCTTGTGAGCTTTCACAACTCCAGAGTCCACGTTGTCACATTCTCTGCCAAAGATATCAAAGATCTGATGGATGTAGGCAGGCTGATCACCGAAAGCGCTTTCGAGCTGGTGCTGGAAAACGGTCATGTCGACGAACTGGTCCGCCTGCTCGAGGAGCGGCTCACCGAACAGCGGCAGATCATCATCCGCGACAACGATTTCTACGAATTCGTCCGGTCCGTCGATCAGTTCAGCCGCGCCTTCATCGAGGCGTCCCATAACGTCCGCATGAACACCATCTACGACCGGATGTCCAATCTGCTCTTCCTGTGCCGGCTGCAGTACTACACGTCCAGCGGCAATACCGTGGAACGCAACCTCGAAGAGCATGACGCCATGATCGACGCGGTCCGCGCGAAAGACCCGCAGCTCCTCCGGAAGCTGCTGTCCGAGCACTATGATATCCGCAAGCTTTACGATGAAGAATAAACGAGCGGACAGAAATGAGATAAGACAAAAAAGGCCCTGCGGATGCAGGGCCTTTTTCATGTCTTCAGCCAGCCGGCGGCAGGCTCGTGCCGCTGCCGGTCTTTCCCGCTGACGCCGTTCACTCCGTGCGGGTGAACCGGTGCGCTTTTTCCGTGCCGTTCAGGATGCGCAGACAGCCTTCTGCAAGCGCTTCCATTTCATTCTCGCCGGGCATCAGTGCGACAGGCGCCATGAACCGGACGTGCTCGATCACCATGTCCGTCAGCATCTTGGAATATGCCATCCCGCCGGTCAGAATGATCGCATCGATGTTGCCCTTCATCGCAGCGGTGATGACCCCGATGCCTTTGGCGATCTGGAGCGCCTGCGCATGGAAGACGAGGTTGGCCCACTCGTCCCCTTCCAGGATCCGCCGCTCGATCTCCTGGATGTCCTTCGTGCCGAGCAATGCATAAAGACCGCCCTTGCCGCGGACCTTGTCTTTCATCTCATCCTTGGAGTACTTACCGGAATAACACAGATCGATGACCTGCATGAGCGGAACAGAGCCGGACCGCTCCGGTGCGAACGCACCGTCGTCCTCCGAGGAACTGTCGACGATCTTTCCGTATACGTGCGCGCTGACCGACACCCCGCCGCCCAGGTGGGCAATGCACAGTTTGAGTTCTTCATAAGGACGGCCGAGCCGTTCCGCGTATTTCATCCCCATCGCATGGGTGTTCAGGACATGGCAGTACCCGGAGCGGATCACGTCGGGGATCCCGGTGATCTTCGCCACGGTCGGAAAATCGTTGGCTGTGACCGCATCATAGGTATAGGCGGGAATATCCACCGGCGCCGCGATCTCGTGCGCCAGAAGACCGCCGAGATTGGCCGCGTGTGCGCGGATCTCATCGCTTCTGAGCATCTCGCAGAGCGATTCATCGACAAGATAGCCGCCCATCTTCATATCGGGGATCATGCCGCCCCGCCCCATCACTGCATCGAGTTCTTCAGGGACCAGCCCCTTTTCCGCCATGACCTCACGGATCAGACCAAGCCGGTAGCCGAGCTGGTCGGCCACTTTCGCAAACGGCGCGAGTTCCTCCGTGGAATGGCGGATCGTATGCACCCAAAGCTGTTCGGCGTCATCGTACAGCGCGACTTTCGTGGAAGTCGAGCCGGGATTGATCACAAATATCCTGAACATAAGAGTCCCTCCTGTCTTTATGATTTATTATAACATAGAAGGTTCCCCGGATAGAAGATTCCCCGGCAACGAATCCCGGCAGCGAAAAAGCATTCGGCAGCCCCCCTTTGGTCATCCAGCCCGCCGATACCGGTGGATCGTTCCGCATCGTTGAACATTTTGCCACATTCAGCAAAATGAAAATCCTTTGTGGAGATTTTTGCAACGTTTGACAGCCTTGCCTCTCGATTTCACGGAATCGCCACGCCGCCACCTCACAAAATCGTTGAAAAAGTCTCCACATTTCCACGAAACAGTGAAGAATGTGGGGACGCGGGCAAGTACGCGCGCAACAGGACCGCAGCAAGAAAAAACCCTTGAAATCGTTGAAATTTCAAGGGTTTTACTCTGGCGCGCCTTGGGGGATTCGAACCCACGACCTCCGCATTCGTAGTGCGTTACTCTATCCAGCTGAGCTAAAGGCGCATAAAACAGAGCCGAGAATTATTATAGCGCATGTCACGCAAGAATGCAAACAGAAAATCAGTTTTGTGGAGGAATCTTGCGGAAATCCTGCAGGATCTCTGTTTACCGTTCAAAGACCACACAACCACCTTTTGTCGGATGATCATAGATCAGCGTTTCCTGCGCGTCTGTTTGATAGCGGACCAGTTTCAGGCAGATCAGGATATCCCCGCCCGCGGAGAGGATCATCAACAGCCCCATAAGAAGCAGCCACAGAGAGCCGGCTGCGATCCCGATGGCAGACGGGATGATCCCGAGGACGAGCAGAGGCATGAGTCCGCCTGTGAGATACGGTCCCTTCTTAAGCGGTGCTTTGCAGTTGCAGTACGGTGTCAGGAGCTGCCACATCACACCGAACTCGATGTCCTTCCAATGGTTCTCGGAAAACACTGCCCAGGTGATACCGTGGATCAGTTCATGGACCGGAATCAGCAGGAAATAGATGATCAGGAACAGAAGAGGACGCATTACCGAGAGTTCCAGATGCACCGGGTGATTGACGAGGAAAAAGAGTCCCCCGCCGATGATCAGAAGCGGGACCGCGGACACCAACACGATCACATTCGCTTTGACGATGCTGATGACGAGTTCCGTCATCCTGTACCCTTTCTCCGTCAGAGCGGCGCAGATCGCGTCAAAACGGTCCTGCCGGCGCTGCTCCGCCGGGGATAATGTGCGGTTGTTCTCATCGATCGGATCCCGTTTTTTCATGCGCATCGCTTTCTGCTTTCAGCTGCTGTGTTACCGGTGGAGTATCTTTATTACCGATACTTATTATAACTGTAATGCCTACGGCAGGAAAGAGGCTGACACCGGCAGCACAGGACCGGAGCGCCAATTGTGGCAAAAATGTTGTTTCGTTAGTTGTATGATTCTACAACTTTAGTTTCATTTTTTGAATTTTTGTGATATATAATTAGCGTCACCACAATGCACGTTTTCTTATACCCTTACCTGAATACGGTTTTGGGAAACGGGACTGATACCAACCACCCGGAGGCGATTATGAATACTACGATCAACAAATACGAGGTATTTCTAAAAGTCGTTGAATTCGGAAGCCTTTCCCAGGCAGCCGCTTACTGCAACTATTCACAGTCAGCAGTCAGTCAGATCATCCGGTCCCTTGAAAAAGAACTGCAGGTCACCCTGCTGACCCGCAGCCACGCCGGGGTCCGGCTGACCAGCGACGGAAAGAGCCTGACGCCGTATATCGAGGAACTGGCGCGGTCTTTCGATCTTCTGTACAGAAAGACACGGGAGATCCACGGCATCGAGAGCGGCCTTGTGAGGATCGGTACTTTTTCCAGTCTGTCCACACATATCCTGGTCCCCATCCTCGCCGATTTCCGCAAAGAATACCCGAACATCCGCATCGAACTGCGGCACGGCGACAATAAGACGGTCGAAGACGCGATCAGCCGGGGCATCGTCGATCTCGGCTTCGTTGATCTTCCGGTCAGCAAAGACTTCGAAACGGTGCCGATCTACACCGATCCCTTCGTGATCGTCATGCCGGAAAACCACCCGCTGGCAAAGGAAGATGAGATCCCGCTGACGATACTGTCCGAAGAACCGGTCGTACTCTTTGACGAAGCGACCCGCAAGGAAGGCTATGGGATCCTGCTGGAGCACGAGATCCAAGTGGACATCCATTACCGCAGCAGCGATGACCCCAGCATCCTCGCCATGATCGAGCGGGGCATGGGGCTTGGGTATATGGGCAGGCTGATCCTGACAGACACGCCATATCATGTCATCACCAAAAAAACAAATCCGCAGCATTTCCGGCATATTGCTCTGGCGATCAAGGACAGAAAGATGGCACCGCGTACGGCGCTGCTGTTCTTCGAATATGTCGAAGCGAATATCACGAAATACACAAAACCCGTTTACGAAAAGAACCGTTTCTGACCGTATACCGCACAGGAACATACTTGCGGCAGGCGGATGGTTCCCCGGTTTGCCGATAATCAAAAGGAGACTCCTGCGAGTCTCCTTTTTTCATCTTCATAATTCACCGGTCAAGGCTGTCAGTCCCTGACGATCACCGCGGTGCCGTGCAGATCCGGCAGCGGGATGACCGTGAACCGGTGGCTCTCCGCAAAGTGATCAACGGCTCTTCTTACCCCGGGGAACTGCATACTGTTATAGTCGTGCACCATGATCATGCCGCCGGGCACAAGACGCGGGAAGAAATAGTGCAGCCCCTCCAGTACCGGCTGATACAGGTCCGGATCGAGATTGACAAAGGCATATTTGATATCCTCTCGTCCGCGCCATGGAAGCGCACAACCCGGTGCTGTCGGGCGAGATGATGTACCGCCATATCACCAATGTGCAGAGCTTGCTGAAAAGACTGGAAGAAAGCGAATAGGACCGGCTGCAGGGCACAGCAAATACGTAAAAAAGGGATGCAGTTTTACCGCATCCCTTTTTTAATACTGATTGCATAGATGACCGCTTTAGTACACCTCTTTGATATCGCCGGCGCGGTATGCCTGGACGAGTGCCCTGAGATCGTCGATTTCCTCTTCCAGTTCTTTCGCCTGATCGGTATCCTTGACCATGCAGCGCTTGGGCAGCACTTCGACCGTCCGGATGACCGGGGTGAAGAACTCCTGCGTACCGTCAGGATTTTTGGGCTTGTACGGTTTGTGCTCCGCCAGCGCCATGAAACGCGAGTTGTAGATGAAGGTGTAACCGGCGATCCCGGTCGTTTTCTGATACGCCTTGGAGATGCCGCCGTCGATGACGAACAGTTTCCCCTCGCCTTTGACCGGGCTCTCGCCATCCTTGAGCTTGACCGGCACGTGCCCGTTCAGGATGTGACCGACCGCAGGGTCGATGCCGAATTCCCGCAGGATCGCTTCGCAGTGGCGTTTCTCATTGATCAGCTTGTAGTACGGAACAGTGCGCTCCTTGTGGGTCGCCTTGTCCGCGATGAAAAGCCTCTCGAACGTCGTCATCTGATCCTTGCCGAACAGCGGCGAGGACGGACCAAGCCACAGATACCACATC
>JAWRJC010000150.1:0-2618 GCA_040307715.1 Clostridiales bacterium
CAAGAGCCTGGATACTGAAGACAGAGTTGTCTACATCGGTTCCTTCTCCAAGACCATCGCTGCAGGTCTGCGCGTTGGCTTCATGATGGCGCCGAAGGCGATCTATGAGAAGGGTGTTGCTGCAAAGGGTATCCTCGACGCGAACACACCGATGCTCAACGAGAAGATCTGCCTGCACTTCCTCAGAGACCTCGATTTCGAAGAAGAACTGAAGAAGCTGTGCGCTGGCTACATCCCGAAGTGGAAGGCGACCGGCGATGCTCTGAAGAAGTACATGCCGTCCAACTGGAAGATCGCGAAGGCAGACGGCGGCCTGTTCTACTACGTCCGCACACCGGAAGGTATGGACGAAGCGAAGATGTTCGAACTCGAACTCCAGCACAAGGTCGGTCTGGTTCCGTCCTCCGCATTCTCCCCGGATGCAGCTCATCCGGCTGGCGGCTTCCGTCTCTGCTTCACACCCGACACACCGGAGAGACTGGAAGAAGGTATCAAGAGATTCGCCGCAGCTGCTGAAGAGTACAACGATAAGTACGGCCTCAAATAGGAAGAGCGATTCCTGTGATAAGCCCGGTACTTGTTTAACGGCAGCTTAAACGAAAGCAAAAAGTGCCGGTGGAGGTATTCTTCCATCGGCACTTTTATCGATGAAACTTGGAGGTAATAACTATGGCATATGATCGTGATGTCTGGGTCGAGATCGACAAGGCGAAGCTGATTCACAACTACAGCGAAATCTGCCGCCTGGTCGAGAAGGTCGACAAAAACATCAAAGTCTGCACCGTTCTGAAGGGCAATGCGGAAGGCATGGGCGCCCTCAACGTGGCAAAGGTCCTCGAGGAGCAGCCGCGCACACCGTATATGTATGCGGTTGCGACCGTCATGGAAGCGCTCGAACTCAGGACGTTCATCAAGGATAAGGATATCCTCACCCTTGGATACTGCTCGGAAGACGGTTACGACACAGCGATCGAAAACGACATCACATTGCCCATGTATATGGGTGATGCGATGCGTAAGCTCGATGAGCATGCGGCGGCGATGGGCAAGAAAGCGCTCGTCCATGTCGCAGTCAACAGCGGCATGAACCGCATCGGTTTCTCCGTCGATGAGGAGACGGCAGACATGGTTGCGGAGCTCTGGAAGCTTCCGAACCTGGATATCCGCGGCATCTTCACACACATTGCAACAGCGGACGAGCCGGACAAGTCCCGCGCGCGGAAGCAGAAGGCCTGCTTTGAAAAGTTCCTAGAGATGCTCAAGGAACGCGGGGTCACCCTGCCGATCGTCCATGCGGCAAACAGCCCGTCCACCTTCGAATTCCCGGAAGTTTACTACGACATGATCCGTCCGGGCGTCAGCCTGACCGGCAACTGCGACATCAATCCGGAATACAACTGGGGGAATGCGACGCTCCAGAACTGCTACAAAGTCAAGGCAAAGCTCGGCCATGTTCTTGAGATCCATCCGGGAGACGGTGTCAGTTACAACTTCACCTTCATTGCAGACAGAGACATGACCGTCGGTCTGCTGCCGATGGGAACCGTGGACGGCCTGACCAAGATGTTTGAGAACGGCAACTTCTTCGTCACGATCCGCGGGCACCGCTGCCCGATCATCGGGACAATGTGCATGGACCACTGCGTCATCGATCTGACCAACGTGCCGGATCCGCAGGTCGGGGAAGAGATCGTCGTCATCGGCGATGGTTCCACGACCGGTCCGTACGACGGCGGTGACGGCACCGGCGACGGCGCTTACAACGTGGCGGAGGTTGCGGCGAAGAGAGGTATCTCTAACGTCGACGAAGTCATGAGCAACATCAGCTCGAAGCGTGTCCCGCGCCGTATGGTGTAGGATCAGCAAGCGGGATCCGGTCCTTCGGATCTGCTGTGCAGAGAATGCAAAAAAGCCCTGCTTTGCCTTTGCGGTGGAGCAGGGTTTTTAATTACAAGTGGAGGCGGCGGGGCAATCGTGGTAGAATAGTCACATCGTTCGTGTACTAACTATAAGAGGCGGAAACATACTGTTCCGCAGAAGGGAGAATCGCTTCTCTTGAAGACCACACTCCGTTATTTCAAGCCATACATTCCGTTCATGCTGCTGGTGGTGGTGATGCTGTTCACGCAGGCGATGTGCGAACTGGCGCTGCCGGCATACATGTCGGATATCATCAACAACGGCATCGTACCGATGGATATGGCCTATATTTATAAGACCGGCATCATCATGGTGGCGCTGGCGTTCGCCTGCTCTGTGTTCGCGGTGGCGGGCGGATTTTTCGCATCCCGCACGGCAGCCGGCGCGTCCCGCGATATCCGGCGGGCTTTGTTTGCCAAAGTCACGGACTTTTCGTCGGCGGAGCTGGACAACTTCAGCACAGCCTCTCTGATCACCCGCGCGACCAACGACGTTCAGCAGATTCAGCAGGCAGCGGTCCTGACATTACGCATGGCGATCTTCGCTCCGATCATGGGCGTCGGAGCCCTGGTGCGCGCGCTGGCGACCAGCCCGTCGCTGACGTGGACCATCGGTCTCGCCCTGATCGTCATCATCTGCATCATGGTGTTCATGTTCTTCGCCGTGATGCCCAAGTTCAAGATCCTGCAGTCCAAACT
>JAWRJC010000151.1:0-34701 GCA_040307715.1 Clostridiales bacterium
TCGCTTTGATCTGGGCGAGCGCTTCTTTCAGATCGATGCCGTCCGGATCGACCAGACTGCCTTTTGACCGTCCGGAGATCCCGGTGACAATGATCTCGCGGCCGTACGTCTCGCGGAGCCAGTCTTTTTTATCGAGCAGCAGCCCGGAGAATTTCTGACCGACATTGCCAAATCCGATGAAACACAGTTTGAGACTATTCATTTTCTGTTCCTTCTCCCGTCAGGGGTATTCATTCGCAAACTCACACCTGATTGTAGTTTCTTTTGACCGTCCTGTAAACAATCTGTGGTACAATGACAGCAAAGGAGAATCGAACATGGAAAACATCAAAACATTCGGTGTCCTCAAGGATATCAAGAACGGGGAATTCAGGGTCGTGCTCACACCGGCGGAAGTCGGGGAACTGGCGAAGGACGGAGTAAAAGTATACGTTGCATCCGGCGCTGGTTATAAGGCGGGCTTTGAAGACAGCGATTACGAGGCGGCTGGCGCATGCATCGCAAAGTCGAACGAAGAAATCTGGCAGACCTGTGACTTTGTCGCGAAAGTCAAAGAGGTCGAGCCTTCGGAATACGATCTGGTCCGCGAGGGACAGATCCTGTTCTGCTGCATCCACCCTGCGGCGCATCCGGAAGAAGTCGGTGTGCTTCTCGATAAAAAAGTGACCGGCATCACCGCGGAGGACTCCCACCGTTATGGTTCCCCCAACTGCGAAGCAGCCGGGAAAGCCGGCGCCTTCATGGGGCTGTGGGCGATGATGAGCAACCACGGCGGCTGCGGCAAGTTCGCGAACGGAGTCGGTCCGTCCGAGCCGGTCCGGGCGGTCGTGTGCGGCGCGGGCACGGTCGGCAGAGCCGCAGTGGATACACTGTACAGGCTCGGCGCCAAGGTAACGGTCTCCGACGTTTATGAGCCGGTACTGGAATCGCTGCAGGAGAAGTATCCCGGGATCGGGACGATCCGCGGCAGCCGCGAAGAACTGGCGGCGTGCATGCCGGAGACTGATCTTCTGCTCAATTGCGTCAGATGGCCGAAAGACGCTGCGGACTATATGATCACCCGGGAAATGGTCGCGTCGATGCGGCGCGGTTCGGTGATCTGCGACATCAGCAACGACTATGGCTGCATCGAAACATTCCATGAAACGACGCATGATGATCCCATCTATGTCGAAGAGGGCGTCGTGCATTACTGCGTGAGCAATATCCCCGGCGCGGTCGCACAGTCGACGTCGGTCGCCTACGCGCAGGCCCTGCTGCCGCATTTCCGTTCGATCATCCGGGACGGACTGGCGGAAGCCTGTGTGAAAGACGGGTATCTGCGGCGCAGTCTGACCTGCTATAAAGGGTATCTGACGCATGAGGAAACGAGCGGGATCCAAGGCAGACCCTGGGTCAGACCGGAGGTGATCCTGGGCATCGCTGACCGGACACTCGACCAGGCGCCGCCAGCGACGTTGACAAGATCTGAGAACTACTACCCGGAATTTGCATAAACGGAAAAAATGAATGAACGACTGAAACAACTGCTGATCATATCGGTCTTTGTCACGGTCTGCTCCCGGTTCAGCCTGTCGCTGGACTTTCTGGCAGAAGGGTTTATCATATCGCTGTCCATCGTGATGATGGCGGTCTTCATCTATACGTATGAAGCGATCCCGCCGCTGCTGATCTGTTTCGTGACGGGGATCGTTTCGCCGGGGGTCAGGGTCCTCCTGGACTATATGGACCGGCCTCTTCTGGCCGCCGCTGACGCGACGTTCTTCTTTGTGTACGGGATCGTCTATACGCTTCTGTACCACTATGTGGTGCGCGCCCCGCGCACGGTGCAGACCTTCCCGTTCGTGATCGCGGTCTGCGACTTTCTCAGCAATCTGGCGGAACTGTCCGTCCGTATGCTGGTCGTGCCGGGGTTCAGGATCCAGGCGGAGTCCATTCTCGTCATCATTACCGTAGCGGTCCTCCGTTCCTTCCTGATCCAGATCATCATCGTAGCGATCGAGTACTACTCCCGCATCCTGGTCGATCTGGAACACGACAAAGAGTATAAACGTCTCCTGACCCAGACCTCCATCATCGAGTCGGAACTGTACCTGATGGAGAAGAACACCGTCGAGATCGAGCACATCATGAAAGAGGCGTACGAGCTGAACCGGACGATGCGTCAGGAGGCAGTGCGCGAGGAACTGCAGCGCACGTCTCTTGATATCGCGCGAAGCGCACACGAGGTCAAAGGAGATTACCTCGATATTATCGGGACGTTGAAGGGGACCTTCGTCAGTTCCTTCGACGCCGGCCGGATGATGGTCCGGGATATCATCAATCTTGAAAAGGAAAACACCGAAAACTTCTGCAAAAGAAATGGATTCCCGGTGGCTGTCAGCATGCGGGTGAATGCTGACTTCCGCGTCCGTGAGCCGTTCCGTCTGATGTCGATCCTGCGCAACCTGCTGATCAATGCGTCGGAGGCGATCGGAGAGAAAGGCGGGCAGATCGAGATCTTCCTCGGTGAAGAAGATCTTCCGGACGGCAGCCCGGCTGTTCTGCTGCGGGTAAAGGACAACGGTCCAGGCATGGATGAAGAGACGAAAGACAGCATCTTTATCACAGAGTTTTCAACAAAATTCGACGAAGAGACAGGAAATCTGCAGCGCGGGCTCGGGCTCACACTGGTCAAAGATTTCGTGGAACAGGATTATCAGGGGACGATCGAGGTGGAGACGGCGCCGGGAAAAGGGGCGGCATTCATTCTCACGATCCCGAGGAGCGAGATCGAGGATAAGGGATGAGATACTATCTGGTCGATGACAATATCGCAGTGATCAAGATCCTGCAAAATATCATCCGGGTGCGGGAACTCGGCGAGGTTGCCGGGTATTCGACGGATCCGGAAGCCGCCCAAAAGGAGATCCTCACAGTCAGACCGGACGTTGTCCTGGTCGATCTTCTGATGAGCGGGATCGACGGGGTCACACTTGTGGCGGACATCAAAAAAGCGCTCCCGGAGATCCGCTTTGTCATGATCTCCAAGGTCAGCGATAAAAAAATGGTCCAAAGCGCTTATGAGGCAGGCGTCGAGTTCTTCATCCACAAGCCGGTCAACGTGATCGAAGTGGAACGCGTCCTGACTGGTCTGGAGGAAAGGATCCGGATGCGGGAACTGGTCAGCAGCATCAGGGAGCTGTTCCCCGGTGAAGCGCCCCGCCCCGCAGTCTCCAGGCAGGCACCGCAGGACGACAATCAGATCAATGTCTTTCTGGGCATGCTCGGGATGCTGGGCGAGAAGGGGACCCGTGACATCCAGCGGATGGCGCAATATATGCTGAAACACGGCGTGCCGTATGATCGCCGCGTTCTGGAAACCGTGGCGGAGGAAACCGGCGACACAACGAAGAACATCGAACAGCGCGCAAGGCGTGCGATCAAGAAGGGGCTCACCAATGCTGCCAATGCGGCGCTGGATGACTACACCAGCGATCTCGTGGACGGTTATGCGAGCTATGTTTTTGATTATAAATCGCTCAAAGAAGAAATGGACGCCGTGCGCGGTGCTGCAAGCCCCGGCGGCAGGGTCACGCTGTCCCGCTTTATGGATGGGCTGATCGCCTATTACCACAGCGTCGATACGTGAGACGATGCAGTGGTTTTTTGAGTCGTTTTGAATAAATGTGAGTTTGCGTGAGTTTTTTTGAACCTCCCCCTGCATGATTACGATATAGAATGGGGGAGGTATTTTGATGCGTTTTTACATCGTAGACGACAACATCGCTGTCATCAAAGTTCTCGAAAACATCATTCGTGTCCGCGGGCTCGGGGAAATCGCCGGTTCGTCGACGGATCCCGAACACGCTGTCCGGGAGATCATGCATCTGAAGCCGGAGATCGTTCTGGTCGATCTTCTGATGAACGGGATCGACGGGGTCACACTTGTCGAAAAAGTCAAAGAAGAACTGCCGGAGATCTCTTTTGTCATGATCTCCAAAGTCACCGATAAGAAAATGATCCAGAGCGCTTATGAGGCGGGGGTAGAATTTTTCATTCAGAAGCCGATCAGCGTGATCGAAGTCGAGCGGATCCTGACCGGGCTGGGCGAGAAGATCAAGATGAAAAAAATCGTCTCCAGCATCCGTGATCTGTTTCCTGCTGAAGAAGCTGCGGTCGAGGAATCGCAGCCGGTACGGGTCGACAGCAATCGGATCAATGTTTTTCTCGGCATGCTCGGCATGCTTGGTGAAAAGGGCGCAAAGGATATCCAGCAGATGGCGCAGTGCATGATCCGGACGAACCGGTCTTTCGACCGGCAGATCCTGGAGGATACGGCGGAGGAACTGGGCGATTCCGTGCGTAACATCGAACAGCGTGCGCGCAGGGCAATCAAAAAAGGCCTCACAAACACCGCCAATGCAGCGCTGGATGATTACGCCGGCAACGTTGTGGATGTGTATGCGGGTTATGTCTTCGATTTCAAGTCGCTGAAAGACGAGATGAACACGATCGAAGGAAAAGGCACGCCGGGCGGCGGCCGCGTCAGTCTGTCCCGCTTTATGGACGGACTGGTCGCGTATTACAACAATGTGAAGTAGTATAGCTGCCGGAAGCAGGCAATAATACAGGCGCTCCGCCGGAAAAGCGGGGCGCCTGTTTATATATTGTTAATTATTTGTTGAATCTTTTTGAGACAGAGTGAGTTTTTTTGAAATCGTCTCTTACATTGAACTTGTAGGAATTATTTTAGTTTTTGGCGCAATAGTTTAAGGAGGTATTTTATGTTTATTCTTAATGCAATTGCGGCATTTGGTAACTGGTTCTGGGGTCTTCCGATCCTGATCGTTATCATCGGCGGCGGCGTCTATATGACCATCCGTCTTGGTTTCGTCCAGTTCCGCCATTTCGGTTATGCCATGTCCCAGACATTCGGCAAAATGTTCAAGAAGAACGAAGAAGGACAGATCTCGTCGTTCGGCGCAGCCTGTGCAGCGCTGGCGTCCACGATCGGTGCTTCCAACATCGTCGGCGTCCCGGTAGCGATCGCTATGGGCGGCCCCGGTGCTGTCTTCTGGATCTGGCTCATCGCCCTGATCGGCTGCGCGACCAAGTGGGTCGAAGTAGCACTCGGTGTTAAGTACCGTGAAAAGAACGAAGCAGGCGAGTGGGTCGGCGGTCCGTTCTACTATCTGCGTGGTCTTGGCCCGAAGGGCAGCGTGCTCTACAAGATCGGCGTCTTCCTCGGCTTCTTCTATGCAGTCGGCCTGATGCTCGAGCTCGTTCCGTCCATCGCGGCACAGTGCCTGTCCGCAACTGACAACCTGGCTGTCTTCGGTATCCCGCAGAACATCGCCGGTATCGTCATCGCGGCTCTCGCGATCATCATCACCGTCGGCGGTTTCGGCCGCATCACCAAGGTCATGGACCTGATGGTCCCGATCATGGCAGCGCTGTACATCGTTGGCGCTCTGGTCGTCATCATCGTGAACATCGGCAACCTGATCCCGGCTATCGGCAGCATCTTCGCATATGCGTTCCGTCCGGTCGCAGCGGCTGGCGGCTTCGCCGGTTCCACTGTTGCGCTGTGCATCCGCTGGGGCGCAGCCAGAGGCGTTTACTCCAACGAAGCTGGTTTCGGTACTGCTCCTGCTGCACACTCCAGTGCGGACGTTGATCATCCGATCCGTCAGGCTTGCTGGGGCATCTTCGAAGTTACTGTTGACACCCTGGTCGTCTGCACCGTTACGGCTCTCGCAGTCCTGACCACAGGTGCATGGCAGGCGGAAGGTGTTGCATCCGGTGCTCTCGCACAGTATGCATTCTCCACCGTCTTCGGCGGCTTCGGTAACTACTTCGTCGCGATCTGCGTATTCCTGTTCGTGTTCTCCACGATCGTCGTTCTGTTCTACTATGGCCAGAGACAGGCTGAGTTCCTGTTCGGCGTCAAGTTCTCCAAGATCTGGGTCTGGGTATATCCGGCATTCATGATCGTTGCAGCTATGGGTGCAGAACTGACCCTGATGTACATGGTCACCGACGGTATGCTCGGCCTGATCATCATCCCGAACATGATCGCCTGCGTCGCGCTCGTCGGCCAGGTCAAGAAACTGCAGGACGAATTCTTCAATACGCCTGATCAGTACTATCTCGCTGATAAAGCAGCAAAGGCTGCCAAGAAAGCAAAATAAGATCATCTGTGATTTGATGCGATCCCTCCCGTCTGCCTTTGGATGGGAGGGATCGCATTCTATAAAGGAAACGTGGTGATGAAAGAAAGAATCTTTGAGATCTTGAAGGAACTGGTCGCGATCAGGAGCGTGTCGTGTTCGGAAACGGAACAGGACGTTGCAAAATGGTTCGAGTCGTTTTTCCGGCGTATGCCGTATTTTGAGAAGCATCCTGAAGATATGGGGCTGTATGTGATCCCGAACGACCCGTTCGGCCGCATGGTCCCGTACGCATTCCTGCACGGGAAGAAAAAGGATACGGTCGTTCTCAGCGGGCACTTTGATGTTGTTTCGACAGAAGAGTACGGCACGGCAGAAGACTACGCGTATCTGATCGACGACCCGCTGCAGAAAGAAAAACTCGCAGAACTGCCGCTCAGAGAAGACCAGCACGCGGACCTCGTAAGTGATGAATGGATCTGGGGCCGGGGCGTCGCTGATATGAAGGGCGGTCTGGCGATCCATGCCGCGTTGTTCGAGGAATACGCCAAGCAGGCAGCGGCGGGGGAACTGGAAGGATCCATCCTGTTCGTCCCTGTCTGCGATGAAGAATCCTATTCCGCAGGCATGCGCGGTGCGTATGCGGTGTTCCGCAAGTTCAAAGAAAAGTATGATCTGGACTATAAACTGCTGATCGATCCGGAACCGACCGTTGAAACGGACGGCAAACTGACCCTGTCTCTGGGGTCTGTCGGCAAACTTCTGCCGACCATCCTCGTGCAGACCAAGAAAGCGCATGCCGGCCACTGCTATGAAGGGTTCTCGGCACTCAATGTCATTTCGGATATCTACCTCAGGACAAACGGGTCGCTTGCGTTCAGCGATGTCTATAAAGACGAGGCGACGATGCCGCCCACCTGGGCCAATCTGCGCGACCTCAAGCCGGGATATGACGTTTCGATCCCGCACCGTGCATACGGTTATTTCACGGCGCTCTGCTTTGACAGCACGCCGGACGACATCGTTGCGAAGCTTCGAAAGATCTGCACGGAAGCATTTGTTGACCAGGTCGAAAAACTCAATCAGGAGTATCAGATCTTCAAGACCATGAACAAGTCGGAGCGGCAGGAAAAACTCGTGTACGAGCCCTGCGTGGTCACGTTCGAGGAACTCTGCGAACTGGCCAGGAAAGCCGATCCGGAAGGATATGACGCCTTCTACGCGGCTGCGTACGAAAAGGCAGCCGCCAGTGTGGCAGCCGGCACCAGCTTCCCGGACGCGACGGTACGGTTCATGGAGGATGTACTGGATTTCAGCGGGATCCAGTACCCGATCACGGTCATCGCTTTTGCGCCGCCGTATTACCCGCCGATCCATGCGGATATGATCAAAGGGAAAGAAGGCCGCGGCAGCGAAGCGTATGAATTCGTAAAGGAAGTATCTCAAAGAGAATTCGGTCGTGAGATCACCACGGAAAACTACTTCATGGGGCTCTCTGACCTAAGTTACGGCGGTATCACAGCACCGTTCGATTATGAGCGGTTCAAGCTGGATACGCCGATGTGGGGGGATGCGTACAGCATCGACTTCGACACCGCGGAATTCATCGCGATGCCGGGCATCATCTACGGACCGATCGGCAGGGAGTATCACACCTTTGCCGAGCGCGTCAATAAGAAGAGCCTGCTTGAGGAGATCCCGGTGACGACGAAAGCCCTGATTGAGTATATGTGGACAGTTTAGGAATCGCAAAGGGGGAATAGCCTATGAGACCGGAAGTCACAGAAAGAATCAAACAGATGGCACTCGATTTTACGGCGCAGCTCAGCGTTGTCGAAACGCCGGGTGAAATCGAGATGGCACAGCTCATCTATGACACCATCGCGGATATTGACTACTACAAGAAGCATCCGGATCTTGTTTATCAGCTGGACTGCAACGATCAGTACGGCCGTAAGATCGTTGTGGCAGAGATGAACGGTGAGAAAAAGCCGTCTGACAAAACGATCGTCATGATCGGTCACTTTGATACTGTCGGCATTTCCGACTACGGCAATCTGAAAGAATATGCCGGCAACCCGGAAGTGCTGGCGGAGGAGTTCAAGAAATGGAAGCTGCCGGAAGAAGCCAGAGAGGATCTGGAGTCCGGCAAGTACATCTTCGGCCGCGGCATTTTCGACATGAAGTCCGGCGATGCTGCCGTCATCGGCGTTATGGAGGAAATCTCCAGAGACATCGAAAACTTCGAGGGCAACCTCATCTACTGCGCGGTATGCGATGAAGAGAGCAACTCAACCGGGATGCTGACCTTCATTCCGCATCTGGTGAAATTGAGAGAAGAGAAGGGCTACGACTACCAGGCTATGATCGACCCGGACTATATGGCGCCTGCTTTCCCGGGCGACCCGGAAAAGTATGTCTTCATTGGTACGGTCGGCAAGATCATGCCCACGTTCTATGTGGTCGGTAAGGAAACGCACGTCGGCGAGAGCTTTGACGGGCTGGATCCCAACCGCATCACGTCCGAACTGGTCGCGCGCATCAACCTCAATCCGGAATTCTGCGATGTCGTGGACGGCGAAGTCACTCTGCCGCCGGTCACACTGAAGCAGAGAGACCTGAAGACCGAGTACTCGGTTCAGACAGCGACAAAGTCGCTCCTGCTGGTCAACTACGCAACGCACTGCTCCGAACCGGACGACGTTCTGAAAGAGATGAAGCGCGTGGCAAAGGAAGAGTTCCAGTACGTTGTCAGCGAGATGAACAAGCGCTACAAGACCTTCTGCAAGATGGCCGGCCGCGAAGTCAAGGATGTGCCCTGGAAGCCGCGTGCCCTGACCTATGAGGAACTGTATGCTGCCGTCAGAGAGGAGATGGGTGAGGAACTCGACCGGAAGATGGCTGCTCTGCTGGAAGAACTCAAGGCAAACGACAAGATGGATCTTCGTGACAAGACCTTCCATATGGTCGACTACCTGCACGAACTCTGGTCGGATAAGGATCCGGTCATCATCGTCTACTTCACGCCGCCGTACTACCCGCATGTGGCGGTCAAGGATGAGAACAAGAAGGACAAAGCGTTGCTCAAAGCGGTCAAGAAAGCGATCAAGACCGTCAAGGCAGATCCGAACTTCGACTATCCGCTCCGCCAGAAGCGCTTCCTGCCCTGCATCTCCGACTTGAGCTATGCAACGGCACCGACCAGTCAGGAAGCGATCGACATGTACATGAACAACACCCCGGGCTACGGGGAGGACGGCATCTATAACCTGCCGCTGAAAGAGATGCAGAGCATCGATGTGCCGGTCACAGACATCGGTACCGTCGGCAAGGATGCGCATAAGTTCACGGAACGTATCGATCCCAGATTCACGTTCCAGTATACGCCGGAACTGATCTATCAGACCATCATGAATCTGATGGAAAGCTGGTCCTAAAAGAAATCGCAAAGGAAAGCTTCGGAAAGACCCGCCTGCCCGCAGGCGGGTCTTGCTTTTGTGCCTGCGGGAAAAGAATGGGGGTATACCCGTTCCGGTATGGTATAATCAACTTGTATGAATGAACCGCCGCTGCGGAGGTGAACATGACGATACAGCTTGCGATCGGGATCCTGTTTCTGGCATCCGCGGTCGTGTACGGTGCGTATATGACGCGCAGCATATGGAAAGACCGGACTTGGCTCGCAGAAGCGCCGGGGCATCTCGGCACGGTCATGGGGCTGGAAGCTGTGATCTACTTTCTGTGCACCATCGGTGTGTCTGACTTTCTGCTCAACACGATCCTGTGCCGCCGCCTGCATCTGGTCGAACCGGAAGCGCAGCCTGACTGCAACATCTGTGCGACGATCGTGCCGAGCGGGATCATTGCGTTTCTTTATCTTCGGAACGCCGATGCTGTGGACGGCCGTCTGCTGGCAGTCTTTATCATATGCATGGTCATAGGGAGCCTGATCGGCTCGCGGGCTGTCGGCCGGATGGAGGGGGAGCGGATCCGCCGCTTCATGATCGTCTTTCTGTGTGTCACCTTGCTGTCTCTTGTCGCAAAGATGATCCTTTCAGCCGGAGCTCCGCCGGAAGCGACATCTCTTGGCGGATGGAAACTCGCAGTATTAGGTGCGGAAGCATTCTGCGCCGGGTTCATCAACATGCTCGGCATTCCGGCCAAGCCGCTTACAGCGACGGTCGCCCTGCTTTTAGGGCTGTCTCCGCTCACCACGCTGGCTATCACACTGGGAGCGATCCCGATGGCTTGTGTGTCCGGCGGGATCAATGTAGCCCCCCGCAAAAAGTACAATCCCAAACTGATCCTCTCCGCTATGACGGCGGGCAGCGTCACGGCGGTGGCGGGATGCCTACTGGCGATCAGCATCAATGCGGCAGTGCTGAATGTGCTTCTGCTGATCGTGATCGCAGTGGCGATCGTCAGCCTGATCAGAAAGTAACGGTCTGCGGAGAAAGCGGACCGGAAAGGTAGTTTCATGTCCACACCGGAAGTGACTTTTATCATACCGCTTTACAATGCGGCGGAAACGATCGACCGCACGATGATATCCGTACTGGCGCAAACAGTGCGGACGTTTGAAGTGCTGCTCGTCGATGACGGCTCATCGGACGGGACACTGGCCGCAGCACAGAAATGGGCGGCGAAGGACGCACGTGTGAAGGTGCTGCAGAATCCCTGCAACCAGGGGGTCAGTGCAGCGCGCAACCGGGGGCTCGACCACGCCGGCGGCGAGTTTGTCCGTTTCATCGATGCGGATGATACGATCCCGGAAAAGTCCACTGCAAAGATGACCGCGATCGCAAAAGCGGAGAACGCGGATATGGTTATGGGTGTCATGCGCCGGATCAGCGCCGCAGGTGCGTACAATTACGGCAGGACGGTGCGGGCGGCACGGCGGAAAAAGCTGGACCGCTATGATGAAAACCTGATCCACTCTTTTTCCGTCTGCAACAAACTGTTCCGCAGGGCGGTCATCGAGGCGCACGGGATCCGTTTCGCAGCGTACCGTCATGCTGAGGACGGCCTGTTCCTGTATGAGTTTTTGCAGTATACGAACCACCTGTGCGGGTATGCCGGCGTTGCTTATGTCTACTACAAACCGGAGTTTTATGAAGCGCCTGTCACAACGACGCAGCATTTGACAAAGGAGATGCTGGAAGGCGTTCTCACCATTGCGGACAGGATCCTTGCCATGCACCCGGAAGCGCCGCAGCGGTTCAGGGATGATTTCCGCGCGCGCGTCCTCGGCATCACGCTGATCAATGAGTATTACCGCAAGATCTGGCGGCTCGATCCGGATGCGCTGGAACTGCTGATGCAGGTGATCCCGGTCTACTGGGAGCAGCTGCCTGAAAAGCAGCGCAAAGACGTCCTGACGATGAACCGCGACCTGCCGGCTCCCGATGAACTGGGACTGCCGGAGGAGATCTGCAGCAGACCGCTGTTTACGGTGGTGATCGGCAGCGGGGTCAAGGCAGCGCATCTGCCAGCGCTGCTGGCGTCTTTGTACTATCAGAAAGTCCCGTATTTCAATGTCGTATTGGCACCTTGCTGGAAAGAACACGTGCCGGAGGAGTATCAGGCGATGCGCAATCTATCCGTTGGCGAATTGGATGCTTTCCTGTCGCGGGAGCAGACCGGACAGATCGTGAGGGTGGAGGAGGACGTCCTGTTTACCTACGAATCGCTCAGCCGGGCGCTGACGCATCTCCCGGCTGACAGCGGTGCCGTGTCCGCCGATAAGATCGGTCTCACACCCGGAACACAGGCTGCGGGGCCGGTGGATGATCCGCCGCTCAAAGGACAGCTGCAGGTCTGCGGGAGCATTGCCAAGCTGCGTCTCAAGCAGTTCCTGGGAAGATAGCGGCTGCCGGTATAAGGTGTAATGATGGCGATTTGATAGCAAATCGCCATTTTAATAAATTGTTTTGAAAAAAAGTTTGCATATTCATGCACCGGATTACAATGCGCTTACAACCCGACGATCAACCTGTGCATCGCGATCTGCAAAGCACTCTGCAAGACGCTGGACGAACTGTTCTGGGAGTGACCGGCGGGGAAACAGGCAGATAGAACGAGTCGAATAAAGCATGACAAAAGTACTGCGCGAAGGCGCAGTACTTTTTTGGAAGTTGCAAAGCGGCGTGATCTGTTGTATGCTAACGGAAGTTAGCAAAAGGTAACCGCTGCCGGATCTTTTACGGTTTGCGGCGGACAGGGGAAAGAAGGCGATGCAATATGACAGCAACGGTCATTATCATTCTGGCGGCTCTCCTTGTCGTCTGGGCAGTCTGGCGGACGGTGCAGAAGGCACGGGGCAAAGCGAAGTCGAGCTGCTGCGGTACGGCGGAAGTGGTGGCTGCGAAAAAGGTGGCGGACACCGACGAATCGCATTACCCCTACCAGTATAAACTGTCTGTTGAAGGGATGATGTGCAGCAACTGTGCACGGACCGTAGAGAACGCGCTCAATGAGGCGGACGGCGTGTGGGCGAGGGTCGATCTTGGCAGGAAAGAGGCAAAGGTCCTGACGAAAGCCCCCCGGACACAGGCGGACTTCGCGGCATTGCTGAATGGGTATTCTTACAGCGTCACCGGCTGCACTAAGACCGGACGATGACCGGACGGACCTCCTCTGCGGGAGGTCTTTTTTTATGGAAGAACGAGATTTTCCGCCGGATAAGGATTACAATAGAGGCGGAGGAAAAGACTATGGACTATAAAACCATCGTAGAACACAAAGAGGTGCTGGAGTATTACAACCGCGGCAATCAGATCCTCGGAGCGCTCGGATATACCGATCACTCGACGGCACACACCAGACTGGTCGCAGACCGGGCGGCGATGATCCTCAAGGCGTTCGGATACAGCGAGGAAGAGCAGGAACTGGCCCGGATCGCCGGTTTTCTGCACGATATCGGCAATGTGATCAACCGCAGCCGCCATGCGGAGTACGGCGCGCTGCTCGCCAACGAGATCCTGGAGGATCAGGACATCCGGATGGAAGACCGCATCCGCATCGTCTCCGCGATCGCCAATCACGACGAATCGACCGGTGTTGCAGCCGATCCTGTCGCGGCTGCATTGATCATCGCGGACAAGAGCGACGTGCGCCGCAACAGGGTGCGTAATAAGGTGCCGGCATTGTTCGATATCCACGACCGCGTCAACTACGCCGTCACGCATCCCAGGCTGGAATGCGAGCCGGAGCTGAATCGGATCACGCTGCACCTGACGGTCGACGAGGAGATCTGCTCGATGCTGGACTACTTTGAGATCTTCCTAACCCGTATGATGATGTGTTCGCGGGCAGCTGCCGTGTTCGGCGCGAAGTTCTCACTGGTCGTCAATGAACAGCGGGTGCTGTAAAAGCTGTCGGAAGAGCATGCAAAAGAAAGCCGCCCTGCGGGGCGGTTTTTTGATGTCTTCGATAGCCCGTTTGGACATTTACCATTGGAATCGTTGACTTTCTCAAGGCGGTTAGCTACAATTAACTGAGGTTAGAGTGTGCTAACCGTTTGGATCATTTGACAGGAAAGGAGAGGCCTATGGAAACTGCCGTCAGCCTTGGAAAAGTCACAAGTGCAGCCGCAGAGACCCCCGAAGCGGCCACACACGACAGCAAGATGACGATCCTCGACGCGGTCCCCGGACAGACCTATATCATCAAAGAGATCAACACGGAAGACGAAGAGATGAACGGGTTCCTGTTCCGTCTCGGCTGCTACAGCGGCGAGCCGATCACCTTGATTTCCAAGAAAAAGAAAAACTGTATCGTCGTCATCAAGGACGGGCGTTACAATCTGGACAACCTCCTCGCGGAGGCGATCCTCGTTTAGTCGGAAAAGGGCGCTGTGCGATTCCTTGTGGAAGCAGGCGCCCTCTGTTCTGTTCTTCGGTTAGCGATGGGTAACTGTCTGAATGGAGCAATCCCGCCAGGTCAAGAACCGGCTTCGGCCGGACCGCAATAGTATTTATAAAGGAGTTGTATTATGAGAATTGCTTTTGCCGGCAATCCCAACAGCGGTAAGACAACCATGTTCAATGCGCTGACCGGGATGAACGAAAAAGTAGGTAACTGGGCCGGCGTTACCGTCGGCCGTAAGGAGGGCCCGCTCAAGGAAGAGTTCGCAGGTGCGGAAGAGGTCACAGCAGTCGACCTGCCCGGCGCGTACTCGATGTCTCCGTTCACACCGGAGGAGAGCATCACATCCGAGTATGTCCGCGAGGAGCATCCGGATGCGATCGTCAATATTGTCGACGCGACAAATCTGTCCCGCAGCCTGTTCTTCACGACGCAGCTGCTGGAACTTGGCATCCCGGTCGTCGTCGCGTTGAACAAGAGCGATATCAACGTGAAGGAAGGCACGAAGATCGATGTGGCAGCGCTGTCCGCGAAACTCAACTGCCCGGTCATCGAGACGGTCTCTACCGAAGACACCGATAACGGTCTCAGGGAGGTTATCGATACAGCGATGTCTCTCAACGGGAAGGTGCAGAAAGCACCGTATCTGCAGGCAGATATCGATCTGCATAATAAGGCCGCGGTCGACGCGGAGGACAGAAAGCGTTTCGCCTTCGTCAATGATATTGTCGCTGCGGTAGAGACCAGAAAACAGCTCTCCAGCGAAACGACAAAGACCGACACACTCGACAGCATCCTGACCAATGTCATCGTCGGCATTCTGGTCTTTGCGGGCGTGATGTATCTGGTGTTTTCCATTTCACAGGCCTGGGTCGGTCCTGCGATTGCGAACTGGCTCGTCGGCTGGATCGAGACCTTCCAGGAATGGGTGGCGGGTTCGCTCGAGAGTGCTCCGCCGGTTCTTGGCACCATCATTGCCGATGGTATTGTCGGCGGCGTCGGGGCGGTCGTCGGATTCCTGCCGCTCGTTATGGTCATGTACTTCCTGATCGCGCTGCTTGAAGACTGCGGCTACATGGCTCGTGTCAGCGCTGTCATGGACCCGATCTTCAAACGCGTCGGTCTGTCCGGCAAATCCGTCATCCCGGTCATCATCGGTACCGGCTGCGGCATCCCGGCAATCATGGCCTGCCGCACCATTCGTGATGAACGTGAAAGAAGAGCGACAGCGATGCTGACCACTTTCATTCCCTGCGGCGCGAAGATTCCGGTCATCGCTCTGTTTGCCGGTGCATTCTTTGCCGGCGCCGGCTGGGTCAGCACAGTCAGTTATTTCATCGGTATCTGCCTGATCTTCCTTGGAGCGCTGCTCGTCAAGGCGGTCACCGGCTACAAGTACAGAAAATCTTTCTTCATCATGGAACTGCCCAAGTGGAAGGTCCCGAGCCTCAAGAGAGCGTTCTGGTCCATGATGGAGCGCGCAAAGGCTTACATTATCAAGGCTGCCACCATCATCCTGGTCTGCAATCTGATCGTCCAGCTCATGCAGACCTACAACTGGCATTTCCAAGTGGTCGAAGAGGGGATGGAAGACACCTCCATCCTGGCATCGATCGCCAGCCCGTTCGCCATCCTGCTCATCCCGCTCGGCTTCGGCATCTGGCAGCTCGCGGCAGCAGCGATCACCGGTTTCATCGCCAAGGAGAATGTCGTCGGCACACTGGCTGTCGTCTTCTCTCTGACCAACTTCATCAACGAGGACTTTGAGATGACCGGCGGCGCGAGCGAAATCGCCATGACGATGGGACTCACTTCCGTGACCGCACTGGCGTATCTGTTCTTCAACCTCTACACCCCGCCCTGCTTCGCGGCGATCGGTGCAATGAATTCTGAGATGAAGAGCAAGGGGTGGCTGTGGAGCGCGATCGGCCTGCAGCTGTGCACCGGCTATACCGTGGCATTCCTGGTCAATCAGTTTGGTACGCTCTTCACGGAAGGGCATCTGGCTGCGGGATTTGTGCCCGGTCTCATCGCGATCCTTGTGATGGCGGCTGCGATCGTCATGATCTCGAGGAAAATGCGCGCACACTTCGATGAACAGTATGAACTGCATCAGAAAGCGCAGGCGGCGAACGCGTAAGACATGCTGCCGGTAAAACCAGTAATCAGCAAACACCTTGACGTATGCCGGCCTTGTTGCCGGCATATGTTTTCCCGGAAACGGCCCGCGCCGGTTATGGAATGTGGTATAGTAACAAAGAAAGGAGCCGGCTGATATGAATACAGCAACAGCCATAGCGGTCATCGTACTCGTCTCCATCGTTTTCTTCGCGGTGCGGTACATCGTGAAAGAAAAGAAAAAAGGCACGAAGTGCATCGGCTGTCCGTATGCGGGTTCCTGCCAGAAGTATAAGAACGGGGAAGACTGTCACTGAGAAAAGAACAGGATCATGGCGACCTATTGCATGAGTGATATACACGGGGAATACGAGGCGTATAAAGCGCTGCTCGAAAGGATCGGCTTTTCGGGCAGGGATACGCTTTATGTGCTCGGCGACGCGATCGACAGAGGCCCCCGTTCGATGGATGTGCTCATGGACATGATGATGCGGCCGAATGTCATTCCTCTGATCGGCAACCATGAGTATATGGCGCTGTCGTGCCTGCGCTTTCTGGCATCCGAAATCACCGAGGAATCGCTCGATAGAGTCGATGATGATGCGATCCGCGGCCTTCTGGAATGGCAGACAGTCGGCGGCAGCGAAACGATCGAGTCGTTCGGCAGACTGTCCGCGGAAGACAAGGCGGATGTTCTGGAGTATCTGGAAGAGTTCTCCTTGTATGAAGAGGTCCGCTGCGGCGGCGAAGACTATGTGCTCGTACACGCGGGACTTCTGAACTTCTCACCGGAGAGGCCGCTCAGCGATTACTCACTTCCGGAGATGGTTTTCCGCGTGCCTGACTACAGCAAGGTGTACTACCCGGACAAATATCTGGTGACCGGCCATCTGCCCACGGCAGCGATCAAGGATAATCCTGCGCCTGGCAGGGTCTACCGGGCAAACCGCCACATCGCGATCGACTGCGGGTGCACGTTTGGCGGAAGCCTTGCGGCGATTTGTCTGGAGACCGGGGAAGAGTTTTACATCTAGACTGGATCGGGAAGAATGCTTCCCGAAGAGACTTTTTTAGAATCAGGGCAAAGAATCTGACAACCGTTGTTTTCCATAGTCTGCCTGTGTGTTACAATGTTAACAGAAAGGCGGTAACGTGGTATGGCGGAGCAGCGATTCCTCCCCGGAGAGATCGTCCAGCACTTCAAACGCGAACTGTTGACCGAAGAAGAGCGGGAAACGAACCGGTACCTGTACCGGATCGTTGGCGTGGCGCTGCACAGCGAAACGCGCGAGCCGCTGATGATCTACCAGGCGCTTTATGACGACGGCGGGCTCTATGCCCGTCCGCTTGAGATGTTTTTGAGTGAGGTGGATCACGAAAAGTATCCGCAGGTCACCCAGCAATACCGCTTTATGCATTGTACCTTCGGCAGATAATGACCCGCGCATGCCGGGATGTATGCATGCAGAAAAGGAGAAAGCGATGAGAAAAGAACTGGAATCTTTATTCACCCCGTGGAAGATCGGGAACTGTGAGATCAAAAACCGCATTGTTCTGACCTCGATGGGCGGCACGGACCTGTTCGGCTGGATGGAGAAAAACCATTTTGACAAAGCCGGTGCGGAGTTCATCATGCGTGTCGCGGAGAACAACGCAGGGCTCGTCCTGCCGGGCTGCCAGCCGGTCTACAACCCGATGATGGGCCAGTGGCTGCATAAGAACAAGAAGATGTATAAAGACCTGGCCGCCTGGATGCCGGAGTTCCACAAGACGGGTGCCAAACTGTTCATCCAGCTCACCGCCGGGTTTGGACGTTCGTTCACCATCAGCGACCTGATGGAAGACCTGTACACCAAACCGGCGCTGCGCAAAGTGTCCAAGCCGTTCATGGACCTCGATAAGATCACCGCAACGGCAAGCCCTTCTCCGAACCGCTGGTCCGACAAGGTGCCGTCCCGTGCGATGACGGTCGAGGAGATCCACGAGTTCGTCGAGGCGTTTGCGAAGACAGCGAAACTGCTGCAGGAAGCGGGCGTCGACGGGGTGGAAATCCATGCGGTGCATGAAGGGTATCTGCTCGACCAGTTCACACTGCCGTATGTCAACAAGAGAAAGGACGAGTACGGCGATTCCTTCGAGAACCGTTACCGCTTCGCTGTCGAGATCGTACAGGCGATCAAAGAAGCGTGCGGCGAGGACTTCCCGGTCTCGCTGCGCTACAGCGTTGTGAGCAAGACCAAGGGCATGCGCCACGGCGCCGTGCCCGGTGAAGAATTTGAAGAAGCCGGCCGCGATATGGCGGAGTCCGAACGCGCGGCGAAGTATCTGCAGGATGCGGGCTACGACATGCTCAACTGCGACAACGGCACGTATGACGCCTGGTACTGGGCGCATCCGCCGATCTATATGCCGGAAAACTGCAACCTGGAAGACGTTGAACATATCAAAGAATTCGTCGATATTCCGGTCGTCTGCGCAGGCCGTATGGATCCGGCTGTCGCAGCGGCTTCCATCGAAGCCGGCAAACTGGACGGCGCGGGCTTTGCCCGCAACTTCCTGGCGGACCAGGAATGGGTCACCAAGATGATGGACGGCCGTGAAGAGGATATCCGTCCGTGTATCCTGTGCCACAACGGCTGCTTCAACATGTGCCACTACAAGGGCGTGCCGAACGATCAGGAACTGTCCGACAGCATGGGCCTGGCGCGCTGCGCGGTCAATGCGGAGACGATGCAGTGGAACAAGCACTACATCAAGCCGGCCAAGACCCCGAAGAAAGTGTTCATCATCGGCGGCGGCATCGGCGGTATGGAGGCTGCCAGAGTCCTCAAACTCCGCGGCCATGAACCGGTGATCTACGAAAAGGGGTCGGAACTCGGCGGCACCTTCATCGCGGCGAGCGGCGAATCCTACAAGGGTAAACTCAGAGACCTGCTCGCCTGGTACAGACGCCAGATGGAGGAACTCGGCGTTGAGGTCCATCTCAACACGGAAATCAAATCAGCGGCCGAATTCGCCGGCAAGGAACTGATCATTGCGACCGGCGCAACACCGCGTATTCTGCGCAAGGTGCCCGGATTCGACAAGACGGTCGAGGCCTGCGAATACCTGACCGGCACGGAAGTCGGCGAGACCGTGGCTGTCATCGGCGGCGGCCTGACCGGCTGCGAGATCGCGTACGAACTCGCGCTGCAGGGCAAGAAACCCATCATCATCGAGATGCTGGACGATCTGGTCAAGCAGAAGGGCGTCTGCCTGGCGAACAGCTCGTATTTGAGAGAGTGGTTCGCATGGCAGAAGACACCGGTCTATCTGGAGACGACGCTCACAGAAGTGCAGGACGATGCGGTCATCTGCGTGCAGAAGGGGTCGTTCGACGCGGCGACCGAAGGCGGCGATGCGTACGGCAAGGCACCGGATGCCGAGAAGATCGATGAGCAGGACGGACAGATCACCTGGCGGATCCCCGTCGACAACGTCATCAGCTCAGCCGGGTATCTGCCGGCACCGCTGACGGCGACCGGCAGGAATGTGCATCTGGTCGGCGACTGCAGCAAGGTCGGCAACCTGCGCTCCGTCATCTGGAAGGCGTTCGAGACGGCGATGAAGATCTGATCGCAAAAAGAAAAAACAACAGAAGGGCACCGGGCGCATTTTCCCGGTGCTCTTTTTCTTTTGCCGGGCCGGACGGCAGGGATTCAGCTATTGATTTATATGCACAAAACATATAATATATGTCTATGAGTTAGTTATCGCTAACTTACGCCTATAGGTTAGTTGCGGCTAACCTGTGTATGACCGGAAAGGAGCAGGAGCATGGGTCTTTTGAAAAAATTCTTTTCACAGACGAAAAAACCGGAAGGTGTTCTGGGAAAGATGATGGTCGGCGGCATGAACGGCAGCGGCCACGCAAGACTGGCGGATTGGGGGCTGTCACATCTTCACATTTCTTCACCGTCTGATATTGCCGAGCTGGGCTGCGGCGGCGGCAGGAACGCGGGAGAACTCATGAAGAGGTATCCGCGTGCCGGATTGACAGCATTGGATTATTCAGCGCTTTCGGTAAAGAAAACCCGTAAATATAACAAAAAAGCCATTCAGGCGGGCAGGTGCAACGTGGTGCAGGGGAACGTCGCTCTGCTTCCTTTTAAAGAAGAGACATTTGACCTTGCCACAGCCTTTGAGACGGTGTATTTCTGGCCCGTCTTGAAAGAGTGCTTCGGAGAAGTGTGCCGGATCCTGCGGCCGGGCGGTACGTTCCTGATCTGCAATGAGTCGGACGGCGAAGACAAGACGAGCCTCAAGTTTGAGAAGATCATCGACGGTATGAGGTGCTATACCGCCGAACAGCTTGCGGATGCCCTGCGGGAAGCGGGGTTCACGCAAGTGAAGACATATCATCACCCGGACAAGCCGTGGGTCACGGTAGTAGCAAAAAAATGAAATATCATATCGAGAAAAACACTGTACAGGAAACACTGGTCATTCCGCTCTTCGGCAGGCTTGTGTGCTCGGAGCGGTTCCCGGAGCTTTTCAGCGATCCGGAAGCGAGGCGGATCTGCGATTCTCTGGACTATGACTTCGCGGAGAAACGCAAAGCCATGGAATCGCCGGCAGGCCTTTTCGGCGCGCTCGAGGTCGCGCAGCGGCAGTACGATCTGCGCTGTGAGGCCGAGGCATATCTGAAGGACCATCCACGGGCAGCCGTTGTGAATCTGGGCTGCGGACTGGATGATACGTTCAGCAAATGCGACAATGGTCTTTGCGCCGGTTACAACATCGATCTGCCGGACGTGATCGGTGTTCGCAATGAATTGCTGCCGGCAGGAGACAGGGAGACGAACATCGCCTGTGACCTGAATGACTATACATGGATGGACCGGATCGATGCAGCGGGGGGCGCGGTATTCCTTGCTGCGGGTGTCTTTTACTATTTCAGAACGGAAGATGTAAAGAAACTGTTCGCCGCGATGGCGGAGCGGTTTCCCGGAGCCGTGCTGGCTTTTGATGCGTGCAACGAGCGCGGGGCGAAACTGATGAGGAAGACCTGGCTCAAGGAAGCGGGAATCACCGATGTGGGCGCATTTTTCTCTCTGGAGGATGAAAAGGAACTCGCCGGCTGGAGCAGCTGTTTCGCTTCGGTCACGGCAAAGAGTTATATGCGCGGGTACCGGGATATTTACAGGAACGTCGGGCTTTTGCACAAGCTGATGATCCGCTTTTGCGATTCTCTGGTGAAGATGAAAATTGTGAAGATCGAATACAAGGAGGGACAAGATGAAACCGGATTATAAGAATTGGGTGCCAAAGGGCATGGTTCGGGGAACGCTGGCAGGTGCTGCGGGGTGTCTGGCACTGGCTGCAGTCTGCGGAACCGGCGGATTCATACATAACCAAATACTGCACCATGCGGTCACCGGTGGCCTTCTGACTGCTGGAGTGGGAGCGGGCGTTGCGGCGCTGTGGCTCGAAAAACTCCATCGGGCATTCGACTACAATGGCACGAGGCAGTTGTCCAGGCAGATCATCGATGGCATCTCGAGCCGGGTTGTGATCCCGGACGGTGGGCTGGGTCTGGACGTGGGCTGCGGCTCGGGGGCGCTGACCATCGCCTGCGCGAAGAAAAACCCCGGCGCGGAGATGATCGGCATCGACCGCTGGGGAAAGGAATACGCCTCTTTCAACAAGCCGCTCTGCGAGAACAATGCCAGAGCCGAGGGGGTAACGAATGTGTCTTTCCGGCAGGGGAACGCCCTCAAACTCGATTTCCCGGACGAGACTTTCGATCTGGTGACCAGCAATTACGTGTATCACAATATCCCGTCCAAAGACCGGCAGGCGATCCTGCTGGAAACCCTCAGGACCCTCAAGAAAGGCGGTGTGTTCGCGATCCACGATATCTTTTCCAGGTCCAAATACGGCGACATGCAGACTTTTCTCCAACTGCTGAAAAATGCCGGTTACGAAGAAGCCGAACTGATCGACACGAGCAGCGGACTCTTCATGACAAAGAAAGAAGGCACGTTGCTGGGCCTCGCCGGCTCCGCGCTGCTGATCGGCAAAAAATAAAAAAGCACCGGGATCACTTTTCCCGGTGCTTTTTTTTCCATTTCTTGATCGCGGCGAGCCGTTCTGCGAACCTTGGCTCGAAGCCCTGGTCTGTCGGCTTGTAATACTCGCGGCCTTCGAGGGCATCAGGCAGGCACTGCAGTGTCGTGATCTTGTCCTCGTAGTCGTGCGCGTATTGATATCCTTTGCCGTAGTCGAGGTCTTTCATGAGCTTTGTCGGTGCATTGCGGATCTGGAGCGGAACAGGCTCGTCGAGCTGTTCGAGCGCGTCTTTGCGCGCGGTCAGATACGCAACTTCCATTGCGTTGGACTTCGGGGCAAGTGCGTTGTAGACGACCGCCTCGGTCAGATGGACCGAGCACTCCGGCATACCGATGAGGTGGCATGCCTGAAAGGCAGCGACAGACAGTTCCAGCGCGCGCGGATCAGCCAGTCCGACATCTTCGGCTGCGAAGCGGGTGACGCGGCGTGCGATATACATCGGATCCTCACCGGCTTCGAGCATGCGGGCAAGCCAGTAGACGGCTGCATCCGGGTCGGAGTTGCGCATGGATTTGTGCAGGGCGGAGATCAGGTTGTAGTGCTCTTCGCCATCCTTATCATACAGGAGAGATTTTTTCGAAGTGACCTGCTCGAGGATCTCCCGGCTCACGCGGACGGTGGGGCCGGGCTTTAGCGCTTCCGGAACGTCGGCGATGTCGCCGTTCAGGATGACCATTTCCAGTGTGGAGAGAGCGGTGCGTGCGTCGCCGTTCGAAAACTTCGCGATCATCATCAGCATCTCGTCGTCGATGTCGATGTTCTGGTCGCCGAATCCGCGCGGGTCATCGACAGCGCGCCGCAGGAGTGTGACGATCTCTTCCGGCTCCAGCGCCTTCAGAACGAAGACTTTGCAGCGCGACAGAAGAGCCCCGTTCACCTCGAACGACGGGTTTTCGGTAGTGGCGCCGATGAGGATGATACTGCCTTTCTCCACAAAGGGGAGGAAGGCATCCTGCTGCGCCTTGTTGAAGCGGTGGATCTCGTCGACAAAGACGATGGTCTTCTCGCCGAAGAGGCGGTTGTTGTCCGCTTCCTTCATGACCTCGCGGATCTCTTTGATCCCGCTGGTGACAGCGGAAAACTCAATGAACCGGGCTTTTGTCTGGGCGGCGATGACCATGGCGATCGTGGTCTTGCCGACGCCGGGAGGCCCCCAGAAGATCATCGAACTGACACCGTCGCTTTCGATGATGCGCCGCAGCACTTTGCCCTCGCCAAGAAGGTGGGTCTGTCCCACGATCTCGTCGATGGTGCGCGGGCGGAGTCTGGCCGCCAGCGGCTGCGGAATGGTTTGTTCGAAGAAAGTTGTCTGTTCCATAGCAGTATTATATACCAAAAGCGTACGCGTGGACACCTGTTTGCGGGCACATCCGGTGCACGGAAAACAATGCGGGCGGTGCAGTTCGTGCACGCGGTCTTTTGCGGAAATCTGTACCCCGGGGGCGACGAATCCTATTGAAAAACCGATGCGGATTTGTTACTTTTGTTTTAGAAATTACAGGCATCCGAAAGGAGGAGTAGCATGATCAAGATTGTTGTTGCCTGCGGTGGCGGCGTTTTCACCACCTCCATCGTCACGGAAAAGATCGATGAGATCCTGAAAAACGAGCAGATCGCACACGTGATCACCCCTCACAAACTGGTGGAGATCCCCGAGATCGTGGACGAGGATCTGATCGTTGTGACGAGCAAGACGAGCGCTGTCAATGAGGCCGGCATTCCTGTCATGCTGGGAAGCGCGTTCTTCACCGGCGTGGATGAAGCTGCGTTCACGGAAGAGTTCGTTGCCAAGGTCAAGGAGATCGAGGCCGCGAAGTAAGACAGCCTTTTAGTTGATTAAAAAGAAGCGGCGCAGGCCGCTTCTTTTATTATCTTTTGGCGGATCGTTTACGTCTGACCGGGGCTATTCATCCTCCTCCAGCATTTTCGTCCAGCGCTGTTCGACGCCGGCTTCGGCAGCCTGCTCCATTTTGAGGCAGCGGTCGAAGGCCTGCTCGATATCCGCCCCGACGGCGATCATGCCGTGGTTGCGCATGAGGCAGCCCGGGGCTTTGCCCATGACGCGCAGGATGTTCCCGGCGAGTTTCTTTGTGCCCGAAAGCCCGTAAGCTGCAACAGGCAGGAGGTCGGTGCCGAATGCTTCGGCAAGCTCCGGATCCGCGATCTCCAGCGGCATGTGTGCGGCTGCAAAGACAGCACAGTACTTGGCGTGCGTGTGAATGACCGCACCGACATCTTCGCGCATGGCATAGAGCCCGCAGTGGAAGGCAGTTTCGGAAGTCGGCTTGAGATCGCCTTCGTATTCGCCTGATGCGATCAGGACCTTGACCTCGTCGAGCGGGGTGAGGCGGTTGTAGTCCAGCCCGGACGGGGTGACGAGCATATACTCGTCGTCGAGACGGATGGACAGGTTGCCCCAGGTGCCCTGCACAAGGCCGGTCTCCAGCAGTCTTTTGCCGTATTCCACGAGCAGGCAGCGCTTGCTCCATTCATCGCCGGACATGCCGTCCGGTTTGACCGGCGCTGCGCCGGCAGGCGCTGCTTCCGCTTCGTTCTGCGCTTTCGCGGTCTCAAGAAGCTTGTGCGATTCCTCTGCTTTGGAGTACTTCATCGTGTAGATGCGGTGCTCCAGCGCGGCTCTTGCGGGCGGGACAGGGATGCCGCCGCCGAGCACATCGGCTTTGAGCATGAGTTCCGCAGCTTTTTCCAGAACGGTCAGCGCGGTGAACGCTTCGTACATCGTCCGCCCGATGACGAGGACGTTCTGATCATCGATCATGACCGCGTACCGGCCGCGCAGTGCCTTGTCGATGGCTTTCTTTTCGCGCGGGGCGATAAGGACACTCTGGCCGATGATCATAGCCATGTCGTCGAGGACTGCCTCGATGGGGCGCTGGATCGCCAGGCACAGACCGATGTAAAGCGGCCGGGCGAGGATCATCGCGCGCATCTCTTTTTCATCGAGCAGCCAGTCTTTTTCCGGGATCGAGAAATGTGTGCAGTCCAGGATGTCGTCATACTGCAGATTGCCGAGCGGGGCGCTGGAAGCGTTCTTGAGACAACGGCCGCCTTGCTTGTAATAGAGGACAGCTTCCTCGACCGGATGGTCCATTTCCGTCAGTTTGCGCCCGTACAGGGAGAACATGTCGACGATTTCCTCGGGGCGCAGCAGCCCCGGATCCGGTTTCTTTTGCTTTTTCTTACCGATCGCCGCAGCTTTGTCGAGCAGGCTGCCGGCTCCATCCTTGGTGAAAGCACTGAGTTTATCGAGTGCTTTTCTGGGTGTGCTGTCAGTCATCGGTTTCCTCCTCATTCTTTTCTTCGTCCGCTCCGGCCGGTGCGTCGTGGTCGGTGAAGCGGCTGCTGTTGGCAAGTTTATAAGCTTTCTCCAGTGAGAAATAGATGCGTTTGTAGTCTTCGAACAGTTTGTCGTAGATCTTCTTGTTGGCGGGGTTGGGGGTGTAGCTGGCATCGGTACGGACGAAGGCCTTTGCTTCCTTGAAGTCCTTGAGGTAGCCAAGACCGACCATGGCCATGATCGCCGCGCCGACCGCGCCGGCGTTGCGCGGATCGTGGGCGACGGAGAACGACAGCCCCGTGACATCCGCGATGATCTGCATCCAGCCCTTATCAAGCGCACCGCCGCCGATGATGCGGAAGTGGTCGCCGTCAAAGCCGTAGTCCTGCTTCATGTTCTCAAAGATCCAGCGCAGGTTGTAGGCGATGCCTTCGTAGACCGCACGCATCATGTGCTCTCTGGTGTGGACGGAGGTGAGATTGAAGATCGTGCCGCGCGTGGTGGTCGTGCTGACAGGGCAGCGTTCGCCTTCGACCCAGGGGGTGAAGATCAGATGGTCGCTCCCCGGCGGGACGTCGTCGATGATGCTGTCCATATAGTCGTAGATGCCGTCACCGTAAATCTCCGCTTCATGCCGGAAGAACTGTTCTTTGATCCACTGGATATTGACACCGGCGGATTCCATCTCGCCGCAGATCAGGTTCATTTTGGGATCCGCGCCGGCCGTCGCCGCCGCGCCGCGCTTGAACTTGTCATGCACTGCGCTGCTCGCGCAGACCCATCCGGAAGTGCCGAGGTAGACATGCATGTCGCCCTCGCCGGTCATGCCGGCACCGACCGCCGCCGCGGAGACGTCGTAGCCGCCGCCGAAGACAGGCATTCCCTCTGCCAGTCCGGTCGCTTCCGCAGCTTCGGGAAGCAGTCCGCCGACGCAGTCCGTCGCGCTGATCAGACGCGGGAGCCGGTCGACATCGATCCCCATGCGCGGGTAGACGGAGAACCAGTCTTTCTTCTTCAGATCGAGTCCGTAGGTGGAGGCGCCGGACAGTTCGGCGACCATCTCCCCGGTGCACCGCATGGTCAGATACCCGTTGACATCGAGGATCTTTGCGGTTTTTGCGTAGATGTCGGGGCGTTCTTCCTTCAGCCACAGGATCTTGGGCAGGCTGTCCTTGCCCATGATGGGGGTGCCAGAGACCAGGGTGAAGACTTTCTTGCCGCCAAAGCGGTTCATCGCGTGGTCCGCCTGCACCTGCGCCCGGCCATCCAGCCAGGTGATGTTGTTGTAGAGCGCCTTACCGTCCGCATCGACCGGGATCACGCCGAGCCCCTGCGTGGAGAAGACCATCGCCTTGACGTCGTCCTTATCCACGCCGGTCTTTTCGAGCACCTTTTTGCAGGTCACGCAGACTGCAGTCCAGTAGTCCTCGGGATCCTGTTCGACCCAGGCGGGCTTTGGGTAATACGTGGGGTAGGGGCATGTTTCCGAGGCGACGACATTGCCTTCAAAATCCACAAGGGCGGCTTTGTCGGAACTGGTGCCCAGATCATGCGCCATTATGTACTTTGCCATTTAACTTGCTCCTTTCTTGTTCGGAGGATCGCTCCGTCTGCGGACTCTTCAGTCTGCGCACTTGTTGGTCTTTACAACGTGTTTGAAGACTTCCTCAAATCTTCCAAGCGCGTCATCGATGACTTCGTCGGTGTCCGCCATGGAGGTGTACAGGCGGCTGCCGGCAAGCGTAACGACGCCGTTCGCCATGTAGGCGGCGCCCATGCGCTCCATGGAAGCTTTGCGCTCATACATCATATCCTTGTTCTCGAGCAGGCCCTTGATGGACTTGAGCGGGTTGAAGGAAGAGAAGTCAAAGCTCATCGCGCCGGTGCATTCCAGATGGACAATGCTGCCCTGATTGTAGGCGACAAAGGGGAGTCCGTATTTGTCGAGGAGCATCTTCAGTCCATCCGTGAGACGGTCGCCCGCGCGCCCCGCGATCTCGCAGGCGTTGGTGCGTTCGATCTCCTTGATGGCGGTGTAGCCGGCCAGTGCGGACATCGGGTTCGCGGAGAGCGTGCCCCCGACATAGGCTTTCTTGCTGCTGCCGCCGACACCAGCTGCCATCAGCCCGACGTATTCCTTCTTGCCGCCGACGCCGCCGGCCGCGGGATAGCCGCCCGCGACGATCTTGCCGAAGATGGTCAGGTCGGGTGTGACGCCGAAGTATCCCTGCGCACCGCCGAGGCCGCAGCGGAATCCCGTGACGACTTCATCCATGACCATCAGTGCGCCGTATTTGTCGCACAGTTCGCGGACGCCTTTGCAGTAGTCCGCGGAAACAGGGCGGGTGCCGCTTTCCGGACCAAACGGCTCGATGAGCACGGCTGCTGTGCCGCCGCGCAGCTGGTTGAGTTTGAGCATCTTTTCCATCATGTCCAGATCGTTCGGCCGCACTTCATGGGTGTAGGCCTGGACCTTGCGGGGGATGCCGTGTGACTCGAGGAAGTTGCGGCTGCCCGGGATCTTGGTGCCGTAGACGAGCTGGTCGCTCCAGCCGTGGTAGCCGCCGCCCAGTTTGATGATGTGCTTTTTGCCGGTGGCCAGGCGTGCGATCCGCAGCGCGGCCATATCGGATTCGGTGCCGCTGCCCAGCATGCGGAACATCTCGACGCCCGGCATGCAGGCGCGGATCTCATTCGCGATGAGGTATTCCGCCTCGTGGAGCAGACCTGTGACCGGTCCGCATGTATTGATGAGCTCTTCAACGGCTTCTTTGACCGGCGCGTAGTTGCTGCCCAGGATCGTCGGACCGCCTGCTTGCAGGAAGTCGATGTACTTGTTGCCGTCTTTATCGTACAGATAGGCGCCTTCCGCCTTTGTGAAGCAGACAGGGAAGGGCTTGTTGAACGCAAGGTTGTGCTGGACACCGCCGGGAATGACGTCCTTCGCCTTTTCGAAGACCTCTTTGGAGGCTGTGCACTTTTCGTCGTAGTACCGCAGAACTTCATTCTCGTAGTAGTCGTCGTTGACCTCCCAGATCGGCTGGTCGGTCAGCGTCTTCAGTCTGCCGTTTACATCTGCGGGATCTTCCCAGCGTGTGATACCGTATTTGTCACCGTTGTTTACCATTCGATTACCTCCTTGGTGTGCTGTGGCCGGTTAACCGGCGGTTTTCCCGTACAGGACGAGGAACCGCTCTTTCATTTCATCTGCGTCAAACGGGATGCGCCATGTCAGGTAGTGGTTGACGAGTCCGTAATACAGACCTGTCCGGATCACGACCTGCTGTTCTTTTTCTTCGGGGCTCATCGATCCCAGATTATCGCGGATCCGTTCCTCAAAGCGTGCGATGGAATTGTCCGCCTGCCGGTTGAGGATGCTGTTGAAGATGAGCCGGATCGTGAGCAGGGGATAATTCGCTGTATCTTCGATCAGGCGCAGAAAGAGAGCCTTGATCAGCGGCTCGCCGCAAAGACCGCTCTCTTCGCAGTACCGCAGCAGATCGTCCATCTCCTGATCGACCAGGGCGATCAAAAGGTCGTTGACGGTCGAAAAGTAATTGAAGACAGTCGTGCGGGACATTCCCGCGCGGGCGGCGATGTCACTGAACGTGACGTTCCTGATCCCTTTCTCTTCGAACAGCCCTTTGGCTGCGTGCATGATGATCTGCCGGCTTCTAGCCCGTTTGCCGGTATAGGACTCTGTCATGGTGCCTCCTGTTTGTTTTTGTACTCTGATACAATTATCACACTTTTTAGAAAGAATAGCAACAAAAATATTGGAATCAGGTTCAATTTCCGGACAGAAAAAGACCTCCGCACCGCGGAGGTCTTGTTTTTCCGAATCAGAACAGTAAACGGTCGTTCTTATTCTTTTTCCAGTTTGAAAACGATGCCGGAAATGTCGAGTGTCAGGACACCGTCTTCGAGAGTGCCGGACATGGTCTCGCCGTTGCTGGTGATCGTAACGGTGTCGCCGTCCTCTTCCCAGGTGCCTTCGCCGTCCGCTTCACCATTAGTGAGCGCCGTGACTTTGCCATCTTTTTCGAAGGTGATGGAGAAGGTCAGGCCGGCATCTTCCGGTGCCATCGTTACACCGTATGCTTCGATTTCAGTTGCATTCCAGGTGCCGACGAACTGGCTTTCGCTGCCGCCGCAGGCGACGAGCCCCAGAACAGCCGTCATCAGAAGCAGAACAACGAGGATCTTGGATACAGTTTTCTTCATGAGTGCGTTCCTTTCTATACTTGACTATTGATGACCGCTGACACGGATCATCATTCATTCCTTAATCATTTTATCGGTCCGGACAACACCTGTCAATCATGTGAAAGGCTATTGGCCTGCAGGAATCGCAAAGCTCTCGATGGTATCCCCGTACAGGACGCCGTACACATAGCCGTCGATGTACAGCGCGCGCCGGACGGAATCCGCTGTACGGAACTGCTCTTCGATCTGCAGTTTGCCGTCTTTGGCGCTGAACACGAGGATGCCGTTTCTGCCTTTGTACTCATTGGTCTGCTCGTCATAGTTCCAGTTCTCATACGGTACAGCGTACCAGGCGGCATCGGGACCGACGAGGAGCGCTTTGTGATCGTACTGGACCTGGCTGTTCATCCCCTCGAAGGACTTGCTGTCGCTGACAGCCGGGGCGGCCGGGTCGTGGATATCGAACAGCGCCAGTTTCAATCCGTCGGTCGCTTCTCCCCATTCGTTCGTTTCGGTCGAAAATCCCAGCCCCAGCAGGTATTCGTCCGGCGTCGGCACGAGCAGGGTGGAGAAGCCGCTGATCTTGACATGTCCCTCGATCTCAGGATCGTACGGGTCGGACAGATCGATGATGAAAAGCGGGTCGGTCTGTTCATATGTGATGATATAGGCCTTGTCTTTAATGTAGCGGGCGGCTTCGATGTGCTCATCTTTGGCAAAATTGCGCAGGCTTCCGGTCAGCTGCATGTCCTCGTCGAAGAGGAACAGGTTGTTGACGTCCTGTCCGTTCTTCTGGGATGTGGTCGCGATCTTGAAGATGCCGCGGCTGTCGTCCATGGAGAACTGGTCATTGATGCTGCCGTTCACGATGGCGGTGCCGGCATACGATGGCGCATCCTGATCCAGAGACAGCTTGAGGACACGCGTCTTGCAGCTCATGTCCTGATAGGCGTAGGCGCTGACGACGTCGCCGGGGTAGAAGGTGGTCGTGATGTAGAGCGCTTTGCTGCTGCAGAAGATCTCTCCGGAACCGCCGAGAACGGCTTTGGTGGAAACGCTGTCCGTATCATCCGCCGTCTTTGATACGTCGATCGCGCCGACAACGGTGAAGGCAGGGGATGCCGCCTCCGGGAAATACCGGATATCCTCGATCGCGAGCGGCGACCATTTGCCGCCGTCTTCGGCGATGCAGGGGCAGCAGTGTCCTTTCTTATAAGTGTACATATAGTCGTTTGTGACCAGATACAGCATGTTTCCGTTCATCCGGGAGGTCAGACAGGTGCCGCTCTGCTCGTACTGGCGGATCTGCTCCGGCGCATTGCGGTCGGTGATGTCGAACACCGTCACGACGGTGGCCGCTCTGTCAAAGGGAGCCAGGAGGGAGAATCCGCTGTTATCGAGTTCGCCGAGTACGATCAGCCGGTCGCCGGTGATGTAAAGATCGCTGATAAACGTGCCGCACCGGTCGCCGCTGACGGAGGAGATCTTTTTGGTCTTGCCGTCTTTGACACCGACGATATTGATGCGGTTGTCAAAACTGGAAACGAAATAGATATACCGGCCGTCAGTCTTGATGATGTCCGCCTCGTCGATCCCTTCCACCTGCGTGTAGGTGCCGGAGTGGGCGGGGGCGCTGCCGCCGGTGTCTTCCGCTGCGGCAACGTCACCGTTTTTGGCTGCACCGGTCCCGCGGGCGGATTCTTCCGCGTCTTCCAGATAATAATCTTCGATCGGATAATACCCTTCGTCGGGGATCAGAGAAGCCATCAGACGGTCGAGGTCCTTGTAATCTTTGAGTGCCAGCAGGCCGAATTCATCGGCGCTGCTGTCCGCAAAGAGAACCGCGGGATCGATCGTGTCCGCTTCCTCCGGGACTGCAGCGGTCTCGGAAGTGCCGGCGGTCTCATTGGCGGGGGTGCCGGAGGGGCCGAAGATCTGTGCGGCGCCGATGCCGAGCACTAGGCAGAAGCAGGCTGCCAGCGCAAGGGCGGGTCGGAACCATCTGCGGCGGCGCGTGACCGTCGTGCGTTCCTGCGTGCCGGGGGCTGCGGTGTCCGGCGCGGGAGATTCCTGGGGGATGCCTTCCAGCATCGCGTAGACCGCTTCCTCATCGAGAGACGACGGCGCTTGAAGACCGTCCCGGTCGAACAGTTCTTTTATATTGTTATCGAAATTGGTATCGTTTTTCATGGCATTGCTCCTGTTGGTCCTGCGGACCGTCTTGTACGTCGGCGGACCGCCTTTTGTTCATCCTTCCAGCAAGGTGCGCAGTTTTTTGAAACTGCGCGACAGGGAGGACCGGACCGCACCGGGTGTGAGCCCTGTGATGTCCGCGATCTGCGCGCTCGTCAGCTCGCTGACGGCGGAGAGAAGCACGATCTCGCGTTCTTTTTCGCCGATGCGGCTGAGCGCTTCTTCGAGGATCAGATGGGTATCGGTATGGTCTTCGTGGCGGAGTTCCTCCAGCCCCCGGACGGAGAGATCATCTGTATCCGTCTCCTGCCGGCGGTTGATCTGAGACCGGATCTGTTTTGCGCAGCAGGCGGAGAGGATCCGGTAAGACCAGACAGGGAACGCATCCGGTTCCCGCAGTCCGGGGATCTGTTTCCAGAGCGCCAGAACGCACTCCGAGACCGCGTCTTCCGCATCGGCGGCATGCTGCAGCCGGTAGAAGGCATAGCGGTAGTACCGGTCTTTGTACAGACCGTACAGTTTGCAGAATGCCTCGCGGTCACCCATCTGTGCCTGTTTGACGAGTATCCGTTCCTCCATGGATCGTTCCTTTTCTTTCTGTACTGCTGTGGTGACGCCCGCCGGGCCCGGCAGGGCAGCGCTGCTGTGAACGATACGTTCATTACTATAGTATGCCAAAAGAGCCGGAGTGTTGCAGAAAAGACGGAAGTTTTTTGCGCAGTGCCACGTTTCATGGTAGAATGACGAAGGTTAAACTGGTGGGGAAGGCGCATTCGGCGGTTCTCTGCCGGCACAGGGAGGAAAACGATATGGCTGATCTGCTGGAGATGATCCTCAGAAGGAGAAGCGTCCGCAAGTATACCGGTGAGCCGGTGCCTGAAGAGGCGCTTGAGAAGGTGCTCAAGGCGGGACTCGCATCGGAGACATCCAGAAATACATACTGTTGGGAGTTCATTCTCGTCCGCGATAAAGAGATGCTGGCAAAGATGGCGCATTTCCGGCTGCACAGCGCGCTGATGCTCGAAGGCGCGGATGCGGCGGTCGTTGTCCTCGGCAATGAAGAAAAGACCGACGTGTGGACAGAAGACTGCAGTATCGCCATGGCGCACATGCACCTGATGGCGGATCAACTCGGACTCGGCAGCTGCTGGATCCAGGGCCGCCTGCGCGAGTGTGAAGACGGCTCTATGAGCTCCGAGGAGTATCTGCGCGGACTGCTCGGATTCCCGCGGCACATGCGGCTGGAAGCGGTCCTGTCGCTGGGGATGCCCGTGGAGCATCCGGCGGCGCATACGGAGGAAGGACTTAAAAAGGAGAAGATCCACCGCGGCAGGTGGCAGGAGATCTATCGCGCCTGATATGGGCACATCCGCCCGGAACAGGCCAGAATATCAATCAGACAGCGAGGGAACATATGCTGACATTAAAAAACATTCAATGGACGGCGCCGGACGGCGGCGAGATCCTGAAAGGGATCGATTTCACCGTGGAGAGCGGCAAACTGACCGTCATCACAGGTCCAAACGGCAGCGGCAAGACGACGCTGGCCAAGGTCATCGCCGGTGTCGTGCACCAGACAGCGGGAGAGATCTGGATGGACGGCGAGAATATTTCGGATCTGGATATCACAGAGCGCGCCAAACTGGGCGTGGCGTACGGATTCCAGCAGCCGGTCCGGTTTAAAGGCCTGACCGTGCGGGATATGCTGGATCTGTCTGCTAAGGAAACGCTGCAGGAGCAGGCGATCTGCGGCCTGATGGATCAGGTCGGTCTGTGCACCAAGGACTACATCGACCGCGAGGTCAACGCGAGTCTGTCAGGCGGCGAGATCAAGCGTATCGAGATCGCGACGGTACTGGCGAGAAGCGATGCGAAGGTCATGGTCTTCGACGAGCCGGAAGCCGGTATCGACCTGTGGAGCTTCAACGGGCTGATCGACAGTTTTGAACGTCTTAAGAAAGAGAACGACAAAGCCCTGCTGGTCATCTCCCATCAGGAGAGACTGCTGTCCATCGCGGACGAGATCATCGTCATCCAGGACGGCAGAGTCCGCATCCAGGGGCCGACAGAGGAGATCATGCCGCAGCTGATGTACGACGAGCGGTCGTCTTCCTGCCCGATCGGCAAGGACCCCGAGTGGCTGAAGGAATTCCAGCTCAAAAGAGCAGGTGCATAAGACGGAGAAGAACAGATGAGCGAGAATAAAGAAACAAAAGTCAGCAAGGTCGTGGAAGACCTGCTCAAAGCGATTTCGGACTATGACGGCAGCGGCGAATACGACGGCGCGTTCAATATCCGCGCGGACAGCCAGTGCGCGGGGAGAAAATCCACCGAGCACGTGCGCATCGAGTCCAAAGAAGGCGGCAAGGGCCTGGACATCTATATCGATCCTTATACAAAGGGAGAGAAGATCTATATCCCGGCCTGCATCTCCAGAAGCCATGTCGACGACCTGGTCTACAATGATTTCCATGTCGGCGAAGGCGCGGATGTTGTGATCGTCGCGGGCTGCGGCGTGCACACGGACGGTGAGGATGACTCCCGCCACAACGGCATCCACAACTTCATGTTGGATAAGAATGCGAAAGTCCTCTATCAGGAAAAGCACATCGGCACCGGGGAGGGGACGGGCAAGCGCGTCATCGATCCCGTGACGGAAGTGCACCTCGGCGAAGGTGCGGAGCTCACCATGGAGACCTCTCAGATCGGCGGTGTGGACAACACGGACAGAAAGACCTGGGGCGATCTCAAGGACAA
>JAWRJC010000152.1:0-18445 GCA_040307715.1 Clostridiales bacterium
CTTCAGCGATGTATCTATCGTCCGGGTCTTCCCCGACCAGCAGCACGTCGAGTTCAGACGCGCCGGCGCGCACGACGGCGTTTTCCGCCTCGGGCGAACCCGGCCCCGCCAGGATGCACACCGGACTCAGCCCCTCGCTCACTGCGTGGGTGATGAGCTCGAGCCCCGAAATCAGGCTGGCGTATTCTTCTTCTATGATCAGGATGCCGTGGTAGCCCGCCGGCTTGTTTTCCTGCCCTTCCTTGACCTCCGCGATGCTCATGGTGCGGCGTTTTTTCTCGGACACATCCATGAGCGCATCGTAGATCGCCTGCGCGCCTTCCTCTGCGCTCTGGTACCGGGTCTTCTCCCGGTCGACCGGCGGCGGAAGCACCAGACTCTTCACTTTAGTCGGGCTGCCCTTCGTACCGATCTCCTCAGGGTCGATCCCGAGTGCCTGCGTATCGATCCGGAGGATCTCGCGCTCCTTTGCCCTGCGCATCCCTTCGATGCTCGGCGGCCGCAATTCGTTGGCACCGCCGCAGATGGAGATCACGGCAGGTCTGGGCACACGCAGCAGCGCCGTGCCGTCCTCCAGCAGCCGCTGGCAGAGCACACTGTTGGCTTCATACGCCAGTTTGGCGAGTTCCGCCGCGTCATGCTCCGCATCCGGCATCGCGTAGGAGTAGCTCTCGTACGCATCATTCGCGCGGGCCGTCTCTTTCTCGTCTGTACGTTCACCCCCCTGCACACTGACGACGTTCGTCACGCAGGGAAGCCCGAGCAGGGCCGCTACCTCGGCAGGCACATGCCCTGTCTCCCCGTCGACCGCCCGCCTGCCGGCGAGGATCAGATCGAACGGTCCGAGGTGTCTGGCCGCCGCCGCAAGGATCCGCGCTGTTGCGAGCGTATCAGAACCAGCTGCTGCCTTGTCCTGCAGCAGCACGAGTTTATCCACGTTGAGCGATGCCACCTCGCGCAGCATTTCCTCTGCGCTGTCCGGGCCCATGGTCAGGACAGTGACGGCGCCGCCGTATTTTTCTTTCAGTGCCAGTGCGTGCTCCAGCGCCGCGCAGTCCGCGGGATTGACCGCATGGCTGCTCTTGCTCCGGTCGATGCGGAAATCTTCGGTCATCTGGGCAGACTCGATCTCCACGACCTGTTTCATGCATACCAGGATGTTCATATTTGGTACCTCTGTCTTTCACATCCGCTTCTGGTAATCATTATTATACACGTTTTCCGGAGCTTGCTGTATCTCTTTCTTCAGTTACAAGGAAAGCAGCATTTCTGCTGCCTTCCCTGCGTCCTTTTGCCCGCTGCTTTCAAATTGTTCAAGCATGCTCTTTTACTCGGTGAAAGAATCAGCGATACTCTTATACAGTCCCTGCAGGAGCATCACATCGAGCCCGATCGCTACGCTGTTGAACCCCTGCTCGACCCGTTTTTTGCCGGTCGCCGCATCTCCGCAGAAGCACATACTGATAATGCCGTTGTCCTGACAGGCTGCCAGGATCCTCTTCAGTGCATCCACAAAAAGCGGGTTTTCGAACTGAAGCGGGATCCCGAGGCTGATCGAAAGATCCAGCGGTCCGACAAAAATGCCGCCCACACCTTCCGTCGCAGCGATCTGTTCCACGATCTCCAACGCCTCTACGGTCTCGCACTGCGGCAGCAGCAAGGTGTTCTTGTTGTAGAAGTCAAAATACTCTTCCGGGGTCATCCCTCTGACATCCTCGCCCATGTTCCAGCCGTCCACACGCGAATAGCACATCCCGCGGTCACCGACGGGTTTGTATTTGCTCCACTCGACCAGTTGTTTGACCTGATCGAGCGTCTTCACATAGGGTACGATCAGGCCGTGTGCGCCGACGTCCAGCGCTTTCAGGACCGGGCTGCGCTGGATGTCGCGGACGCGCACGATGGGGGAATAGCCCCTGGCGTCCGCTGCCATGACCAGCGGATCGAGGACCGGCTCCAGTGCGGGACTGTGCTCCATGTCCAGGATCACATAATCCAGACCGGTATGGCTCAGCGCGTCTACCGCGATCGTGTTGTTGAGGTGGCAGAAAGTGCCGACCGAGGGCTTCCCTTGCTTGAATTTTTCCTGTAAACGATTGATCATTTTACTCTCCTTTGCCCTCCAGGACTTCCGGGTTGCACATATTTTTCACGGGTTTACCGAGCAGAAAATCCGCGACATTCTTCGCCGCTTCCGACATCAGCGCCACATTGGATTCCTCCGAATACCAGCCGGCGTGCGGGGTGATGATCGCATTCTCACAACTGAAGATCGGCATATCCGGCGTGGGATGTTCCGTTGAAAGCGTATCCAGGCCGGCGCCTGCGATCTCCCCGGTCTTCAGCGCTTCCACGAGCGCCTCTTCATCGACCAGTCCGCCGCGCGCAGTGTTGATCAGATATGCGGTTTTCTTCATCTTCTTAAGCACATCCGCATCGATGATCTTCTCGGTCTCCTTTGTGTACGGGAGATGCAGAGAAAGGAAGTCCGCCGTTGTGATCAGTTCTTCCTCATCGACCTTGCGCACACCATACTCCGCCATCTCTTCCGCGCTCACATACGGGTCGCATGCGATGACTTCCATGCCAAACGCTTTCATCCGCTTGGTGGTCGCCTTGGCGATCCGCCCAAATCCATAAGAGGCGAAGATCATGCCGGTCAGGCACCAGATCGGCGCGATGGGCTCCATCGCCCACACCCCTTCCCGGACAAGTTTGTTTGCCTTCACCAGACTCCTGTCTAATGCTAACACAAAAGCAGATACATGGTTAGCGACTTCCACTGTCTGCGGGTCGCGCACGTTGGCAACCAGAATACCTCTTTCCGTGCAGGCAGGAATATCGATGTTGTTCATCCCGATGCCGGTACGGGAGAAAATCTTAGGCTTCTTCATCTGATCGAGGAATGCCTCGTCGACCAGTTCGTAGCAGAACACGATGCCATCCGCATCCGAAGCCTCTTTGATCATCGTCTTTCTTGGCGTCCCGGGCGGAAGGATGATCACCTCGCAGTCTCTGCTGTCGGTCAGTTCCTTGAATCCTTCATACACATATTCGTATTTGATCGATGGAAGATCCATCACAACAAGCTTGAGCTCAGACATATCTATCCCCCCTCTTTCTTATTCCACGTAGTTGCGGAGTGTGCCGACGCCTTCCACATAGCATTCGACAACATCTCCCGGCTGCATCCACTTAGGTTCTTCCATCCCCATCGCCACACCTGACGGCGTGCCGGTCGCGAGGATGTCGCCCGGCTCAAGGGTAAAGTACGTGGAGATCTCATGGATCAGGGTCGGCACATCGCGCATCAGCTGGGTCGTGTTTCCATCCTGCCGCTTTTCCCCGTTCACGATGCTGCCAACATCCAGCTTCAGCGGGAAGGGCAGTTCATCCTTCGTCACGATCACAGGCCCGAGACAGGAGTACGTGTCCACGCTCTTGCCCATGAACCACTGGATGCGGTCCTTTTGCGTCTCTCTGCCGGAAATATCGTTGAAGACGGAGTACCCGAAGATATGATCCTCGACCTCTTCGGCCGGGATATCTTTTCCGCCCCTGCCGATGATGACCGCCAGCTCAGCCTCGTAATCCAGATGCTTTTCAAGCGCCCATGGATTGATGATCTTCTCTTCCGGCCCGACCATCGCATGTACGCGCTTGCTGAAATAGATGGTGCTGGCGGGCGGTTTGGCCAGCGTTTCGTCTTTCAGTCCATCGGTCGATTCCTTAACGTGCTCCATATAGTTGATGCCTACGCAGAGCACATCGTGGGCCGGCCGCAGGATCGGCGCTTTGATGGTGACCTCAGAGAGCGGAATCGCCTTGTCACAGCAGCCGCAGAGGAGATCCTTCTCCAGACGGTCCGGATGATCCGCATAGTCATAGATCTTCCGCACCATCAGATCTTCCGCCGGGTACTCCCGCAGATCCCCCGCCATAGCGAGGGGAACGACTGCTGTGCCGTCCTTCGTGAGGAATCCGATCCCGTTCTCCTGTTTTGTGATGAACTGCACCAGCTTCATCGTCTTCTCCTTTCTTTACGCCTTACGATATATGCTTACCAGCGGTCGTAGATCTTCTCCATCGCCTGCTGGATCTCTTTATAGATCGCAAAACTCTCTTCATAGACCGCTCTGTTCTCTTTGTTCGGGTACACGATGTCTTCCATCTGCGAACAGACCTCGACCGCTTCGAGCCAGGAACTGAAGACACCGGACACGACCCCCGCCAGCATAGCGGAACCGATCGAACTGTCATCACTGCGGACGCGCCGCAGCGGACGGTCCAGCACATCCGATACGATCTGCCGCCACAGTGCGCTCTTGCTGCCGCCTCCGATGATACGGAAGGTTTCGTCCATGGGGATCTGCAGCCCGTCCAGCACCTGCATGCAGTCTTTCAGGGAGTACGCCACGCCTTCCATGACAGCCCGGTTGAAGTGCGCTTTCGTGTGATAGGAGGAAACGCCTGTGAAACTTGCCCTCAACTTCGGATTCTGATACGGGGTCGCTTCCCCTTGCAGATAGGGGTGGAAGAACAACCTGTCGGAACCCGCCGGCACAGTCGCCGCCGCGTCGCCGATCAGATCGAACGCGCTCCTGCCTGTCCGTTCCGCCTCTTCCATTTCAAAGGGGCTGAGAGCGTCACGGTACCAGCGCAGCGAGTATGCGCAGCTCTTCGTTCCTGTCCCCGGATACCAGTAGCCTGGGATGATGTGACGGTACGTGAACAGATTGGGGTCCGGATACGCTCTGTCCGTGATCGGACAGATGCGTCCCGCGGTCGCCAGTTTGATCGTGGTATTGCCAAGCGCAGCGCTTCCTGCCGCAAAGATCTCCATCACGGTGTCGGTCGCGCCGACCGCCACCACCATATTCGGCGACAGCCCCGTCGCTTCACAGAATGCCGGCAGCGGTGTCCCCGCGATGTCTCCCGGTGCTTTCAGTTCGGGCATCTGCTCTCTCGTCAGTCCTGCCATCGCAAGATAGCGGTCGCTGTAATCGCCCGCGAGTTCGTCGTAGAACAGACTGCCCTGGATCTCGATGAAATCCGTAAAAAGATCACCGGTCACCCGGTGCCGGATATAATCCTTCAGATAGATGATCTTATGGATCCGGGCGTAGTTCTCCGGTTCGTGTTTTCTCAGCCAGATGAGTTGAGGCAGCGTCCAGGCAACGCTGGGGGAATTGAAGCAGTGTTCCAGGAACTCGTCCTTATACACCTGCAGTTCTCCGGCTTCTTCCCAGCTGCGGGAATCTGTCCAGTGGATCGCCGGACGGATCGGTTTGAGGTCTTCGTCCAGCAGAACGGCAATATGAGTAGCGCCGTCCACGGCCATCGCCACGATGTCTTCCGGCGGGACCGCTGCCTTTGCAAGGACCGCGCGCACGTTGGTCATAAAGGCCTGATACAGGGCCTCCACATCCTGCTCTGCCCACCCCGCAGAGGGGTAGAGCATGGGGTACTCTTCCGCCGTGGTCGCTACGACCGCACCTGTCTCATCCAGTATGGTCGCCTTCGAGGAACCGCCCCCAAAATCCACACCTAATAGATAACGCATCGTATCCTCCTTAAAAAAACCGCTGCAAGAGAAAGGTCTCCCGCAGCGGTTTTCGTTCAACTAGCAGACAGCATCTAACAAGATGAAGAGATCTTCGATCCGGATGTCTTTCTGGTCCACCATACTGAAGTTATCAAATGCCGTGGGCGTCGATGTGATCACCACATTCTCTCCGGCAAATCTGACATCGCCGAGCCGCCCTTCCGCGACCATGGCGGTCATCTTCGGATTGGTCAGAGGCAGCAGGGTTCCGCCGCAGCTCTTTGTGGTTTTTCTGCTCCGGAACAGTTCGTGCAGGTCGATCCCCATCGCTGCCATGATCTTTCTGGCCGGTTCGGATTCTTCGATCTCCCGGGCGATCTTGGCAGGGTCATGGTAGCAGGCGGTAAGTTCCACCTTGCCGGGCTTGAGGCTACCCTTTTCGATCGCGTCCGCGATGAAGGCAGTCGCGGTCGTCACGGCGCCGTCAAACAGCTGCCATTCTGCCCACTGGTGCTTCATGAAAGCGGCGTCGCTTTCATCCAGCACAACGATCGTCTTAGCGCCGGCTTCCTTGCATTTGTCCGCGCAGGCCTGTGCCACTTTCTTCACATCTTCCACGTAGCCCATCAGTTCACCCAGCAGTGCGCCGCTCTGCGGTTCTTCCTTGAGCACTGTGAAATCCGTGCCGGTTTTCTTCATGAGATCCAGAAATGCAAGGGCGATCTTCTCCTGTTTTTTTCTGGCTGTTTCGCCGAGGTAAACAAGTACTTCCGCCTTCTCCGGCAGCGCAGCCACCGCTTCTGTGACGGCTTTGGTTTCCTCCATCGGAATCGCATTCCCCTCAAGTGCCCGGTCAAGGACAGTTTTCACATTGGGCGGCAGAATACCTTCCACCACACCCTTTGTACGGGCTTCCAGGATATAGATGACAGGATCCCATCCGGTCTCGCAATGCTGCGCACATCCCCGGCAGAGCGTGCACTCATACATGACTTCCATCGCGCTTTCATCGAGCGGGATCCCTCTGTGATCCAGAGAGACGAGAAGGCCTTTCGGTCTTGCGTTGTTTCCCTCTTTCCCCGTGACCTGGCCGACGGGACAGATATGTCTGCACATCCAGCAGAAACGGCAGGCATCAGCATGTTTTATGGCTTCAGTCGTAAACATCGTCATCCCTCCTACAGTCCAAGTTTGTACGGGTTCATGATCCCGTTGGGATCAAGAGCTTTCTTTACGCCTTCCAGGATCTGCATCGATGGTCCGTACTGTTCCTTCATGAGATGGGACAGTTTGAGGCCGATGCCGTGGTGGTCGTTGATCACGCCGCCATTGGCCAGCGCAGCACGAACACCGGCATTCCAGATCTGGTTGTGAAGACGCAGCGCTTCCTGCGGATCCTGCGGCGGTTCATCCATGATGAAGCGGTCGTAGATCATGGTGCCCCATTCATACCAGTGCGAGCAGTGGGCGATGAACCGCACATTCTCGAAATTATCTTCGACAGCATGCTTCATAGCCCAGTAGATCTTTTCGATATTGCTGAATGTTGCAACGGTGTCCATCGTGCCGAACATCTGCGGCAGATCCAGCGCATGACCGGGATAGAAGAACGTGACACGGCTGTCGTACCACTTCTCGCCATATTCAGAACCCATATCTTCCGCGCCGTACTTCTCAACGATCTCAAAGACTTTCTTCCATTCAAGGTCGACAAAGTCCTTGTCCCCCTCACAGCAGACATTCAAGAATGCGCCTGCCTTCTGGACGCCAATAACGCTCTTCAGAATTGATCCCGTCTCTGCTTCATCGAACAGCCGCATGATCGATGGCTTGACTTTCTGTACGATTTCGCGTCCGGCATTGAGGCCATCCGTAAAACTCTTGAAGAGGAATGCATGGTGGCTGCGGACTTCAGGCAGCGGGAACAGTTTGAACTTCGCCTTTGTGATGACGCCCAGCGTGCCCTCGGAGCCCACCAGCATCTGCAGCAGATCGGGGCCTGCGGCATGCTTGGGGACCGGCAGTGTGTTCACGATGTCCCCGTTGGGAAGGACCGCCTCCAACGAGAGGCACTGGTCATCGATTTTACCGTACTTGGTGGACAGGATACCGATGCCCCTGTGCGCCAGTGCCCCGCCAATCGTGCAGCAGGTGATGCAGCTCGGGATGTGCATCACGGAATACCCTCTCTGATTGGCATAGTCTTCAAGGGTCTGGAAGACCATGCCTGCTTCCGCTGTAATGGTGCGGTCTTCCAGATTGATATCCAGGAGCTTATTCATCAACTTCGTGTCAAGGATGATGCCTCCCGCCATCGGGAGCGCTGCACCCTGCGACCCGGAACCGCCGCCCCATGTCGTGACGGGGATCTTATAGTAATTGGCGATCTTCAAGATCCTGGAGATTTCCTCCGCTGAACTCGCTTGTACAATAAACTCCGGCGCAGGGGGAATCTGCCCTCTGTCTGCCCACATCCTGGAAAGCCAGAAACAATCTACGCCGTATATCAGTTTGTCTACAGGTTTGTAACTGACATGGTCCTGTCCGACAACGTCTTCCAGTTCACTAAGCACCATGTCCGGCATAAATCCTCTTAATTCCATACGCGCCTCCTGTTCTGAAACAGCACTTCGATTTTATATTGATACAACTATTTACAATTGCTTATAATATTAGTAGTATTATGCTTTCGTTCATATGAGGTGATGATCATGAAAACCGTTCCGGTTTTACTGAAACTGCAAACGCTTTTACCCACTCTGAGCCCTGCGGAACAGCAGGTCGCACGCTATACGGTCAAGGACCCCGAATTCGTGATCCGCGCATCTGTTTCCGAACTTGCCCGCAAGAGCAAAGTCAGTGATGCAACAGTCGTGCGTGCCTGCCGGGATCTCGGTTTTGACAGCTACCAGGACTTTAAGCTCAGTATCGCGCAGGATCTGGCGACTCCCCTTGAGAGCATCCAGGAAACCATCAAACCGACCGATTCACCGCAGGAAATCATCGATAAAGTTTTTCTCTGGGAATCCAACACGCTCCATCTCACACGCACTACTATGGACACCGCTGCGATCACCGCAGCTGTAGAAGCCATCCTTGCGGCGAATATCGTGTATATCTTCGGACTCGGCAGTTCCTATGCCATCGGCTACGATCTTCAGCACAAACTCATGCGGGCCGGCATCAGAGCCATTGCCGAAGAGGACTCCCACTTCCAGGCGATCATCGCGACCGACTGCACCCCGCAGGATGTCGTCTTCGCGATCAGCAATTCCGGTAAATCTCTGGATATCGTCACCAACAGCCAGATCGCCAAGGACAGCGGAGCCACGGTCATCTCTCTGACAAATACACTAACCAATTCCCCTCTCTCGAAGATCAGTGATATCTCCATACGCACAGCCGAGAATGAGACCGAACCCAGCGTGATCGGCATGAGCCCGCGGCTGGCGCAGATGGCGATCGTGGACACGCTTTACACGTTCCTCACCATGCGGATAAAAAATGTCAAAGAGCGTTCCAGGCAGCTGGATGAAATTTTCAAAGGCCGTAAATAAAGCGGGGTTTCAGGAGGGGCTTACCGCCCCTCCTATTTGATTGTTCATACTAAAACTTAGCTGCCATATCAGCCATGACCTTATCCATTTTCTCCAGCGTGATGTCGATGTCCTCGAGCGTATGCTGCACCGAGAAGCCGCAGTGCGACGGGATCGGCGCATCCCAGTAGGAGTGGAAGTACAGACCGTTGTCCAGCGCGCCGTTGATGAACGCGTTGGCCATGTCTCTGCGGAACACCGTCTGCGACTTGCGCAGATCGCTGTCGATCGCCGGGTCTTCATAGCCCCAGTAGATCGCGAACCGGGCGCCCTTGCCATGCACATGGCCGGGAAGTCCGTGCTTTTTCATGAGGTCCTCCATGCCGGTGAAGAGTTTGCTGCCGACCGCTTCGATGTGGTCGTAAAAACCGGGCTCGAGGGCCATCTTGACGCACTCATTGGCTGCCCAGACCGCGAGCTGGTTGCCGCTGTAGGTGCCGCTCACGCCGACGGTGCCGCCGGGGCTGCAGATATCCATGATCTTTGCTTTGCCGCCGACGAGGGAAATGGACATGCCCGCGCCGATCGCTTTCGCGAAAGTCGTGATATCGGGCTGTACGCCGTAGAACCCTGCTGCGCTGCCGGGGCGGAACCGCATCCCGGTGATGACTTCGTCCATGATCATGCAGCAGCCCTCTTCGTCGCAGAGCTGCCGGATCCCATGCACGAACTCCGGGGACGCCTCCGAAGCACCCATGTTGAAGACGACCGGCTCGAGAATGATCGCCGCGATGTCGCCGTGGTACATTTCCACGAGTTTTTTGACAGCCGCCAGATTGTTGAATTCCGCCACTTTGACGAGTGAACTGAAGACCGCGGGAATGCCGTTGCTGTCCGGTGCCGTCTCCACGATGCCATCCTCGCCCATAGGCGGGTACTTGCCGTGGTTGTACCAGACCATTTCGTGCATCCCGTGGAAATGGCCGTCCATTTTAATGATGTAATTCTTGCCGGTGTAGCCGCGCGCAATGCGGATCGCCGCCATCGTCGCCTCAGTGCCCGAGTTGAGCAGGCGGAACTTTTCGACTGTCGGGACGAGTGTCGTGAAGTTCTTCGCGAACTCGATCGTTTTCTCCGAATCGTAGTTCATGAAGAAGCCGCGGTCCAGGCACTCCATGATCGCCGCTTTGATGCGGGGATGGTCGTGCCCGAACATGGAAGCGCCTGAACCCCCATGGTAGTCGATGAACTCTTCGCCGTCCACCGTATACAGTCTCGCTCCATGCGCGTGGTCGATGTAGTGCGGCATGCCGCAGGCTACGTTGACGCGGCCGCCGGCGGAAACGCCGCTGGGCATATAGTTTTTGCCCTCTTCCCACAGCGACTTGCTTTTCTCAAGTTTCATTTCTTTCTCCTTGCAGTCACTTCGAAAACACCGTCATTATGCCGTGTGAAACAAACGGCGCCACAACTTACGGGAAGCTGCGGCGCCGCATTCATTCTGCAGCGCCTTGCCAGCGCCTCTTTGATTTACTGCATTTCCGCGTCCGCTTCCGCGACCGCTTCTGCGTAGACCTCCATGCCTTCCGCCAGCATGTCATCCGGCATGATGAGCGGCGGGACCAGCTTCATGGTGATGCCGGCGCCGACTGCCGCGAAGAACAGCAGGCCTTTCTCGATGCACTTGTTGGTGACCGCCAGCGCGAAGTCGGGGTCGCCCTCGCATCTGTAACCGCCCTTGGTAAAGGTGCAGGCTCTCGCCATACCCATGCCGCCGACGTAGCCGATGCGGTGCGGGAACTTCTTCTGGAGTTCTTCCAGTTTCTCCTGCATGAACTTACCCTTTCTCTCCGCTTCTTTATCCAGTTCATGGTCCACCATGTACTTGATGGAAGCATTCGCCGCAGCAGCCGCCAGCGGCGAGCCGGAGTGCGTGGAGGTCATGGTGTTCGGTGCGTACAGGTCGAGGATGTCTCTTCTGCCTACGACAGCCGAGATCGGCAGCGAGCCGGAAATACCTTTCGCGCAGGTGAACATGTCAGGCAGGATGCCGTAGTGTTCGAACGCGAACATCTTACCGGTCCGGCAGAAGCCGGTCTGGATCTCGTCCATGAACAGGACGATGTCGTATTTGTCGCAGAACTCGCGCAGTCTCTTTGCATACGGGATCGGGATCGGGCAGCAGTAGATGCCCTGATAGGATTCGGTCAGGATGCCGGCGACGTTTTCGGGTTTGAAGCCGGCGTCTTCGATGCACTTGATGATGCTCATCTCGAACATCTTGTCATCGCTGTAGCCTTCCGCTTCGGGGTCCGCCCAGTCAAACAGATACTTGTTCGGGAAATCCGCGAGGATGATCTCGGGATCCTGGTGCTTGATCCACTCTTTCAGGGAGGGCATGCCGCCCATCTCCTGGGAACCGAGCGTACGGCCGTGGAACGCGCCGTTGAAGGTGATCAGGACGTTCTTGTCCATGCCGTATTTTTTATGCGCATAGGTGCGGGCCAGCTTCATCGCTGTCTCGACCGCTTCGGTACCCGCGGAGAGCATGAAGCATTTGCTGTCCGGGATCGGGCTGACGCTGACGATGCGCTCCGCTGCCTTGGCTCTTTCTTCCGTCGGGAAGAGGTAGGAGCACATCAGCGGCTTATCGACGACCGCGCGGACCGCCGCCTGGACTTCCGGATTGGCATGACCGACGTTGGCGATCATGACGCCGGAACTGAAGTCGATCCACTTGTTGCCGTAAGCGTCATAGACATTGGCGCCTTCCGCATGATCCCATACGACCAGCGGCTGGCCGGTCATCGAAATGGTCTCGTTGTTGCGGAGACGCTCGATGACGTCCTGCGATTCCGGTACAGGGATCGGGGTGCAGATCTTACGATACTTTGTTTCTACATGAGGTACTACATGGGGTTCGAATTCAAAGCTTTTTCCGTTCATAGTACTGCGGCCGTTTTCGCGGCCCTCTCCTTTCTTTTAACGTTACGACTCCGCCAAGAAGGTCATTGAAGGCTTGCGCCTTCTATTCTCTTTTACTGCGGTCCCATGACCAGATTGGGCAGGAACTGCGGAATCGGGAACAGGATACAAAGAACGATGACCATCAGCTGAATACCTATGACGATCAGCATATGAGGCAATACCGTTTCCTTCATGCCGACCCGGTTAAGGTTCATAGAAAGGAACAGGTAAACGCCGACAGGCGGTGTCAAGCCACCCAATACAGTACTGAGGGCAAAGACGACGCCCAGCTGGTTGAGGTTGACGCCCATCGAACCGAACATCGGATATATGATCGGAAGAATGATCGGAAGCGCTGCGAGCGATTCCATAAAGCATCCAATGAAAACCATCAATGCAATGACCAGGAAGAACAATCCGGTCGGGTTTGTTGTGATGGCAAGCATCGTGTTAACGATCGCGTCACCGACTCTTTCCAATGCCAGTATGTAAGAGAACAATGTGGACATGCCCATGATCATCAGGACCATTGCCGCATTGACTGTCGCTGTCTTCAGCACCGAAAGGAGCCCTTTAAAATCAAGTGTCCTATAAACGAATGCCGCGACAAAGAGACCGTAGACACAAGCGATGCCGCCGGACTCTGTCGCTGTAAAGACGCCGCTCATGACGCCTCCGATGATGATGACCGGCATTATCAGCGCCCAGATCGAATCCTTCAGTGCGACCCAGACATTGTGCGCATTAAACCTGCCGCCGTAGTCAATATTATGCTTCTTTGCATACAGATAGCAGTATACTGACAGGGCGATGCCGATCATGAATCCGGGGATAATGCCGCCAACAAACATGCGGCCAATCGAACACCCGGTGATACAACCGAAAACGATCATATCGATGCTTGGCGGAATGACCGGTCCCAGACTGCCGGCACCTGCCGACATGGCTGCTGTGAACCCGCGTCCATAGCCTCTCTTCAACATCTCCGGCGCAGTGATACCGCCGATTGCAGCAATCGTCGCCGCGCCGCTTCCCGAAACGCTGGCAAAGATCATGCTGGCGCCGACCGAGGTGATCGCGACGCCGCCCCGCAGCCAGGACAAGATCGATGATGCGAAATTAACGATTTTAGTAGAAATACCGCCTTTCCCCATGATGGCCCCTGCAAGGATGAACAGGGGGACTGCCATATAGGAAAATGAATTCAGCCCGTCAAAGAATTTGTTCGGGATCATAAACCAGGGCATCGTGCTGCCGAAGGCAATACCCGCAGCGCCTGCGATACCGATGGAGAATGCGATGGGGACACCGAACAGGAGTGCGATGATCAATGCAGTTAAGGAAATCTGTATCATTCCTTCTCACCTCCTTCATCCGGTGATGCTTCTGTTAGTATTGCTGCCGGCCCATTTTCTCCAATCGCCTTTTGCTCCGATTGTTCCAGCTCGAATTCCTGCAATTCCTCTTCCATCTCTTCAGCCTTGGCCTGCAGTTCTAACACCAGTTCGTCATCTTCAATGCCGTGCCAGATGTCATATGCTCTTTTGGGAACTATACTGGCTATGCCCAGAATCATGGAAACGATCCCAACCGGCATCGCACAATAAACAGCCGATTTAGGCAACCAGGTCATAGCTGTTGCAGTTACATTGGCCATCTTCTCCATTAGTTCCAGCGCAGGGGGCATGAGCCAGAGCAGGAAAACCACGACCACCAACCGCGTAAAGATGTAATGGACAGCCTGTACTTTTGGCCAACGCCCCAGAATGCTCTGCATGACGTCAATGCACACATGCTGGTCGGCGCGGAACGTCAGCCCTGCACCCACCAAGACCAGCCATACCATCATGTACCGCAGCGCTTCTTCTGCCCAGATAATGGAATTGTTGAGAACATAGCGGAAAAAGACCATGAAAAAGGTAAGCCAAAGCATGGAGAACAGCAAAACCGCGCAGAATATGACAAAGATCCATTCAATCACTTTGTCCACTTTTTTAAGGTTACGCAACATGACTGACTCCTTTTTGCCTTATAAATTTGTTGAGCCGCATAACGCGGCTCAACAAACACTTTCGTCAAAGATGAATCACGATTCGTCTGCCGCTGTCTGGCTTACATGTATTTCGCGTTGATGTCTTCGATCTTCTTCAGCAGATCGGTCAGGCCATAGCCTTCGAATTCATCATAGATCGGCTGGCAGGCTTCTTTCATGCGCGCCAGTTCTTCAGCAGGAACTTCGTAGATCTCGATGCCGGCAGCTTCGACACCCTTGAGGGATTCGGCGTCGGAGTCCGCACGGAGTTCGAAGCAGTAATCTTCAGATTCGTTGACTGCTTCCTGGATCGCCTGCTGGATATCTTCCGGATAGCTTTCCCACTTGTCACGGTTGATGCAGATAACGTTCAGAGCTGCGAGGTGATAAGTGTAGGACATGTACTTGACAACTTCCTGCCAGTTGACTGCGAGCAGGTTGGCCAGGTCGATCTCGCAACCTTCAACAACACCCTGCTGCAGTGCCTGATATGCTTCGGAGAATGCAGTGGTGGTCGGGTTCGCACCCATGTCTTCAAACATCTGGACATAGATGGTAGCCGCCGGGACACGCATCTTCAGGCCTTTCAGGTCTTCCAGTGTGTGGATCGGCTTCTTGACAGTGAACATGTGACGGAAACCGGAGTAAATGGTACCCAGGCAATAGACATCCGTGTCTTTGATCAGATCATTGAAGTCGGTATGGACGACATTCTTAACAACATCTTCAGCCGCCTCAACGCTGGAATACTGGAACGGGAGCCCCAGTACAGCGAACTGCGGGAAGTTGGTGACAAGTGCCCATACAGAACCTTCGGACGAACCTACATCGCAGCTGCCTGCAACGACCTGTTCTGCAATGGATTCTTCATCACCGAGCTGCTCGTTCGGATAGATCGTAACAGTGCATCTGCCATCTGTCTTCTCTTCGACCTTTTCCTTAATGAACAGCATCTGCTGATGCTCCAGCGAATCTTCCGTATAAACGGAACCCATAACCAGTTCGTATGTCTCTTCGTCGCCGCCGGCTGCGGAACCTTCATCGCTCCCGCCGCCGCCGCAAGCGGCGAAGGACCATACCGCCATGCACAGGCACAGCACAACTACCAAAACTTTTGCTTTCATATTTACTTCCTCCCTACAATGCAATTCATAATGACTCGTAAGTGGACCCAGGCTTGAAAGCCTTCCTTAAGCCAATTATAGCATTGTGTAATGACATTTCAATAAAAATTTTGCAAGTTTTCAGTTTTTTCTTCTCTCATCATCGTAAATGGCTATTTTTCAACGTTTTATATGTGAAATATCGTTTCAATATTAACGAGTTTTGTGAAATGGATATGAGATATGGCCAAAAACATTGAAAAACCCCGCTTCTTCATGTTTGAAGAAGCGGGGTTTTATCTTTACAGCGAATATGTTCTTTTTTGGGATGGATCAGTACTTGGGCATCTCTGCGTCGGTCAAAGCGAGCGCCTCGTCGAAAATGTCCAGGCCTTCGTTCAGGGCGTCGATCGGGATGTTCAGAGGCGGCGCAAAACGGAGGTTGGAGTAGTTGTTATTCGGGGTGGAGAACAACAGGCCGCGGTCCAGGCAGTTTTCCATCAGTTTGAAAGTGAACTCCGGCTGCGCAGTGTGGGTCGCCTTGTTGGCGAACATGATGCTCAGGCCCAAACCGATACCGCCGGCATAGCCGATCCGGTCAGGGTACTGCTTTTTCCACTCGGCAAAGCGGGCTTCCACGATCTTGCCTCTCTCAGCCGCGGCTTCCCACATCTTGTTGTCCCGCAGATAGCGGATGTTGGCAGCGGCGGCGGTTGCGACCACGGGGGCGCCGGAATGGGTGGTGGCATGACCGCCCGGTCCGAACACATCCAACAGCTCGCGGCTGCCGTACAGGGCAGAAATGGGCAGTGCGCCGCTGGCGCCCTTGGCAACGGCGAACAGGTCGGGAATGATGCCGTAGTTCTCAAAACACCAGAACTTACCGCTCCGGCAGGCCCCGATCTGGATCTCATCCATGCCGAGGAGGATGTCGTGCTCGTCGCAGTACTTGCGGAGCTTCTGCGCGTAGGACGCTGGCATCTTATGGCACAGCGGCGCAAAGAAGGACTCGATGAACACACCGCAGATCTCGTCGGGATCGATCTTGTTCTTCTCGATAGTTTCGAGGAAGGTGCCGAACATCTTTTCCTCGTCATATTCGGGGCTCTCCGGATCGGCCCACGGGAAATCAAAGCTTTCTGGCCAGGGTGCCTGGTAGATATCCGGGTCAGGCGCGGTGATCCAGGCCTTGAACTCCGGCGTGCCGCCCAGCATGGTGGAGGCCAGAGTCCGGCCATGGAACGCGTTCTCATAGGTGATGATCACTTTTTTTCTGGGGTTTTTCTTCACGCCGGCGATGCGCATGACGCGGAACGCCACCTCCACCGCCTCGGAACCGGAGTTGAGCATGAACACCTTCGCGTCGGGAATCGGGCAGACGCTCATGAATTCCCGGGCTGCCTCAACACGCTCTTCCGTAGGGAAATTGAACGCATCGAGCAAGGGCTTGTCCACCACCTTGCGGATGGCATCGCAAATCAGCGGGTTGCCGTGGCCTGCATTGGAAATCAGGATGGAGGAGGAGAAATCGATCCACTTGTTGCCGTAGGGATCGCAGATCTTATAGCCGTCTTCGCTGTGGTGCCATACAATAGGCGGCTGGAACATCTGCAGGTCCGGTTCCAGCGCAGCCATCTCGTGCAGAAGCGGAAAGGATTCCGGCACGGGGATCGGCGTTTTGATGCAGCGATGCTTGGTTTCGATGGGTTTGGTTTCTCTCGGCTTTAGTTCAAAAAGGGCAGTCATGATGATACCTCCTTATAATGAACGCGATCATGTCGTGAAATGGTTATCCGATACACCTATTAGGCGTACCGCCCTGTGTGAAATTCTATTTCACATTATATATGTCAAAAATGAAATATTCAATCAATTCCGCGATTCTCCTTTGTTTTCTTTGTGTACTCGTTGCGCCCGCCACACGAAAAACCTGCCCGCGCAGGGTAGGTTTGAGGAATCGCATTGCGTTATCAGGTACGGGAGGTCTATTCTTCCACCACCACCGATACACCATTCGGCACGACCGTGATGGACGCGTCCTTGCCCATCAGTTCTCTGGCAAGCGCCAGCGCTTCGCCCAGATCCTCCGCGTACCGGATCTTCATGTCCTCCAGCAGCCGCTTGCGCTGCGGGTCGCTGACATAGATGACCGTGTTGCGCTTTAAAATGCGCGCCATGATCTGGACCTCCCACTGGTCGGGCCAGGTCTCGTCCTGCGGCACTTTCATGATGTCGTCGTAGAGCTGTTCCGCGCTCTCGCAGTCACGCAGGAGCCGGTAAAACCCTTCCCCGCCGTGACCGTCCGCGAGCGCCGCGCACATGATCAGCACGCCGCCCTCCTTCGCGGTCGCTGCCGCTGCCGTGAGCCCTTTGACGCTCTGGTAGACATTCTGGTCGAGCGGCGCGCCGCCGTTGGTCGTGATGACGATGTCCGCGGGGACCGCTTTGACCTTGCAGTACCCTTCGAGGAATCGCACCCCGGCCTCGTGCGCTTTTTCGAAATCGCCGGCATACGCCGCGACCGTCTTCTTGTCCTCGTCGATGATGACATTGACGATATAGGCGAGTTTTGCCTGTCTCGCCGCGTCCACCATGTCGATGTGGAGCGGATTGCCCTCGAGGATGCCGGTGCGCGCATACGGGCTGTCGATGAATGCAGCGCAGTGGTTGCCCATCACCGTGACCTTGTCGCAGACCCCCGGCAGGACGCTCTTGCGGCCGCCGGAATAGCCCGCGAAGAAGTGCGGTTCGATGAACCCTTCCGAAACGAGCAGGTCGCACTCCACCGCCGCACGGTCGATGGCAAGGTCCGCCCCGGAAGGCAGAACGCCGATCTTCACGTTAGATGCTTCGTCGCGGCAGTCGTGGACGACGATCTTCTCCCGCGCCGCGACCTCGGCGCCGAGTTTGTTCACCAGTTCCTCCGGCACCGTGCCCCGGTGGAAGCCTGTCGCCACGAGCAGCGTGATGTCGATGTCCGGCTGCCCCTCGCGCAGTTCCTCCAGCATCGGCGGGATGATATCCTTGCTGGGCACCGGGCGCGTGTGATCGCTGATGATGATGGTGCAGGTCTTCTTCCCTTTTGCGAGTTCCTTAAGACGCGGCGAGCCGATCGGCTCCGCCATCGCCCGCCGGACGATCTCGATGCCCGGCTCCTCCGCGGCCAGCTCGCCCACGCGCGAGCGCAGGACGGCGCAGCCGCCCGGCAGCCCGGTGACGGGCTGCCCGGCCGCGTCGACATCCTCACGGATATCGAGTTCGA
>JAWRJC010000153.1:0-8745 GCA_040307715.1 Clostridiales bacterium
ACGACAAGAGAAACAAGAAAAAGAACGACAGCAGGGATGACCGGTACGGCAGCAAGTACGACCGCCGCGACAACAATGCCAACTATCCGAAGTCGCTGGAGAAGAAGGCTAAGAAAAAGCATGTCAAGCAGCGGCCGGATCCCGTTCCGGAAGTGGAAGAGGAGATCCTGCCCGTCGGCACCAAGGTGGTCAATGTCCCGATCACGATCGCAGGTTTCTGCGAGCAGGTCGGCGTGACCGTTGCCAGTGTCATCATGACACTGCTCAAGATGGGCATGGTCGCCAACCAGAACCAGAACATCGACGAGGTCACCGTCTCCGCGCTGGCGGATGAGATGGGGCTGGACATCGTTGTCGGCAAGGTCGAAGAAGAAGAGGAAGAAGAAGGGCTCGAAAACTTCGAAGACAGAGAGAAGGATCTCGTCCCGCGTGCCCCGATCATCACGGTCATGGGCCACGTCGACCACGGCAAGACGTCCCTGCTCGACGCGATCCGCAACACGAACGTCACAGCAGGCGAGTCCGGCGGCATCACCCAGCACATTGGTGCGAGCGAAGTTACTATCAACGGACAGAAGATCGTCTTCCTGGACACCCCGGGCCATGAAGCCTTCACGGCGATGCGTGCCCGCGGCGCGGACATCACCGACATCGCGGTCCTGGTCGTTGCGGCGGACGACAGCGTCAAGCCGCAGACGGTCGAGTCCATCAGCCACGCAAAGGCGGCCGGTGTTCCGATCATCGTCGCGATCAACAAAATGGATAAACCCGGCGCCAACCCGGATATCGTCAAGAAAGATCTGGCGGATCACGGTGTCCTGGTCGAAGAATGGGGCGGTGACGTCATCAGCGTGCCCGTTTCCGCGAAGACCGGCGACGGCATCGTCAACCTGCTGGAGATGATCCTCCTGCAGGCGGAAGTCCTCGAACTGAAAGCCAATCCGAACAGACTGGCGCTCGGCACGGTCATTGAAGCGCGTCTCGACAAGGCGAAAGGTCCCGTTGCGACACTGCTTGTCGCCAACGGTACCCTGCGCGCCGGCCAGAGCGTCGTCGCAGGCACCTGCGCCGGCAGGATCCGTCTGATGACCAACTACAAGGGTGAAAAGATCCACAAGGCCGGTCCGGCAACAGCGGTCGAAATCCTGGGTCTGAACGATGTCCCGGCGGCAGGCGATAAATTCAACGCGGTCGGTGACGACCATCTGGCGAAGGAGATCGCCGAAAAGAGAAAGCAGAAGCAGCGTGAAGAGATCATGGCGAGAAAGTCCGGCATGACACTCGAAGAACTGTTCAGCTCTGCGGCGGAAGGCGAAGTCAAGGAACTCAACCTCATCGTCAAGGGCGATGTTATGGGTTCGGTCGGCGCTGTCGTCAGCTCGCTTGAAAAACTCTCCAACGACGAAGTCAAAGTCAAGATCGTCCACCAGGGCGTCGGTGCGATCAACGAATCCGACGTCATCCTGGCCGGCACAGCCGGTGCGGTCATCATCGGCTTCAATGTCCGTCCGAGCTCGGCCGTCCAGACGGCTGCGGACCGCGAGAGCGTCCAGATCCGTACTTACCGCGTCATCTACGACATCATCGACGATGTCGAGGCAGCGATGAAGGGTATGCTCGATCCGGAGTTCAAGGAAGAAGTCCTCGGCGAGATCGATGTCCGCGACACCTTCAAGGTGCCGGGCGTGGGCATCATCGCAGGCGGTTATGTCATGAAGGGCAAGATCGTGCGCAATGCGAGCGCGCGGCTGGTCCGCGAGGGCATCGTCATCCACGAGGGCAGCATCTCCTCGCTCAAGCGCTTTAAGGACGATGCCAAGGAAGTCGCACAGGGATTTGAATGCGGTATCGGCCTGGAGAACTACAACGATATCAAAGTCGGCGATGTGATCGAATGCTACCACATGGTCGAAGTGGAAAGGGATGCCTAAGGTATGAGACGAGGCTACAGACAGGAGCGCATCGGCGTTGAGATCAAAAAGATCATCAGCGACATGCTGCTCCGCGACATCAAAGATCCGCGCCTCGCGGACGGGATGGTCAGTATCACGGACGTCGAAGTGACCCGTGACGGCAGTTATGCCAAAGTCTTTCTGACCGTTTACGCGAACGAAGAAGATACGGAGGCGAAGGCGCGCGCCCTGGAAGGGCTGGAACACTGCAAAGGCCTGATCAAACGCGAGATCGGCCGGCGCATGGACCTGCGCCGTGTACCGGAACTGCTCTTCGAGATCGACGGTTCCTTTGAATACGGCATGCGGATGGATGCCCTGATTGAAAAGGCGGTAAAGAACGATGAAAAATGATCCGATCCCGATGATCGCGCAGGAACTCCTGGAAGCGGATTCCATCCTGATCTTCCCGCACATCCTGATGGACGGGGACGCGATGGGGTCTGCGGCCGCCCTGTGCAAAGCGCTTCGCGGCATGGGCAAGGACGCTCATATCGTGATTGAAGACAAAGTGCCGGATTATCTGCTGTTCCTCGACCGCGGCTATACTGTCGATATCGAGAACATCGGGCTTGCCAACATCGGCGGCATCGATGTATCGATCTGCGTGGACTGCGGCGAGAAGACCAGATTCCCCAAGCGGGCGGAACTGTTCTATCACGGTGATACGAAGATTTGTATCGATCATCACGTTTCCTCCGGCTTTATCGGCGATTACAATTACATCGATCCGGATGCGGCGGCGACCGGCGAGATCATCTTCGATCTTCTGCTCGCGCTCGGTGTCGACATCGATCAGGAGATGGCGGAAGCGCTCTTTGCAGCGATCACAACAGACACCGGAAACTTCCAGTATTCCAATACGACGGCGCACTCTCACGAGATCGTGATCGCGCTGTACGACTGCGGTCTTGACAGCAGCAAGGTCAGCCTTGCGCTGTACGAAAACGAGTCTCTGCCAAAGCTCCGGCTGCACAGCAGACTGATCGAGTCTGCCCGGCTGTTCGCGGACGGGGAAGCGATCATGACGACCGTCACGCAGAAAATGCTGCAGGAGACCGGGACCCTGATGGAAGATACGGAAGGTGTCGTCAGCACGCTGCGCAGCATACACGGTGTGCAGGTATCGGCGTTCATCAAGGAACAGCCGGACGGCAGTATGAAAGTCAGCCTGCGCTCCAAGGAGCGCGGAGATGTAGCTGCGGTCTCGCAGCGGCACGGCGGCGGCGGACATGTGCACGCAGCCGGTTTCAATCTTGAAGGTGTCAGTCTGGAAGAAACGGAAGCGCTGGTCATCAGGGAACTGACACAGGCACTGCAGGAAGACTGACCGGGCAAACGGAGAACAGGCATGTCTCTGAAAGGCATCATCAATATCGATAAACCACAGAATTATACGTCGTTCGACTGTGTAGCCATCCTGCGCCGCGCGGCCGGAACGAAAAAGATCGGGCATACCGGGACCCTCGATCCGATGGCGACCGGCGTGCTCGCGTGCTGTATAGGCCCAGCGACCAGGATCCTGGAGTATCTGGAGGAGGACAGCAAGGAATACTGCGGGACACTGCGCCTTGGTCTTGAAACGGATACCTGCGACATCTGGGGCAACGCGACGGTCTGCGAAGAGGTGCGCATCCTTGCGGAAGGAGAAACGCCGGCCGGAACGGACAGCGCGGAACATCTCATTACCGAAGCGCAGGTGCGGGAAGCATTCGCGTCCTTTACCGGTGCGATCGGGCAGATCCCTCCGCAGTATGCGGCGATCAAAGTGGGCGGCCGCAAACTCTACGAATATGCCCGGGAAGGGCGGCATGTGGAAGTGCCGGCACGGCCGGTCACGATCCACAGTATGGAGATCCTGGACATCCGGGAGGACGAAGTGGATTTCCGTGTAGTTTGCAGTAAAGGAACTTATGTAAGGTCGCTTTGCAGAGATATCGGCAGAGCGCTCGGGACTGCAGGCACCATGGCAGCGCTCCGCAGAACGAAGACCGGTCTGTGCAGCATCGAGGAAAGCCTGCCGGTCGAAGCCGTCAAGGAGATGGATGCGGCGGCGCTTGCACCGTATATCATCCCGATGGAGAAGGCGCTGGCTAACTATCCGCGGATCGATCTGGACTGGCAGCGGGGGATGGATTTCCTGAACGGAAAACTGCTGCGGGGAGCACCGGCGCCATATACCGAAACAGAAGCAGCGGGCGGAAACCGGCCGGACGGGGAAGACGGCACCGTCCTCGTGCGTGTTTTCGGAGACGGACGGTTCCTCGGGATGGCCCACTACGATGCACAGGCAGGAACGGTGAAAGCGCATAAGGTGCTGGCACCTGAGATCAAAGAAGAATGGACGCGCGGATAAGACCCGCGAAGAGCATATGATCGTTTACCACGACTTGAATGACATCGACATAAAGGAACGGACCGCCATCGCGCTCGGCAATTTCGACGGCGTACACAGAGGTCATCAGGAACTGATCCGGCGCGCGGTCGCAGCCAGCAGGGAGAAAAACCTTGCCAGCGCGGTCTTTACGTTCTCCAACCACCCGCGCAATCTGCTGGCGGGGGAGGATGTAGTGAAGAACATCCTCTATCCGGAGGAAAAGCAGCGGATCATCGAGGATCTGGGGGTCGATATCCTCTTCGATATCCCGTTCACCTGGGATATCTGCGCGATGGAGCCTCTGAGCTACATCGAGGAACTGCTCTTCGGCGCATTCCGCGCGCAGGAGATCTTCTGCGGTTTCAACTATACATTCGGCTACAAGGCGGGCGGTGACGTCCGGCTGCTGAAGAAGGAAGGCGCGGCACGGGGCCGGGAGGTCCACGTGCTCGATCCGGTCAGGGTGAATGGCAGGATCGTCAGTTCGACGCTGATCCGGGAGTGCATCGAGGTGGGCAATATCGAAGCCTGCGATGCGTTTCTGGGGCGTCCCTATTCGCTGAACGGGACGGTGGTGCACGGCAACGAGATCGGCAGAACGATCGGTTTCCCGACATGCAACCTGCTCGTGGATGAGACGATGGTGACGCCGCCCAACGGCGTCTACGTGACAAACTGTCTCGTCGAGGAACTGGCGGACCTGCAGGAAGCGGAACAGACGGGGTATCCGTTCGTCTGGAGGCGGTATCCGGCCGTGACGAACATCGGCGTCAAGCCCACGATCGGCACGTACGCAAAGAACGTGGAAACGCATATTTTCGATTTTGACCGCGATATGTACGGACAGGACATCCGGGTCGAATTCCTCAAGATGACGCGGCCTGAGACCCGTTTTGACGGTCTGGAAGCCCTGCAGGCGCAGATCGCCCGCGACTGCGCAAATGCGCGCGCTTATCACGGGATCTGAGCATTCGCTGATATGGTAGCAAGCCCGCACCTGGTGCGGGTTTTTTATACACATATTGTGTTTTTTTAGACGGTTTATGCATTGACTGAAAAGCCTCTCAAGGGTATCCTAAAAAAGATGGTACAGCCCAAAGGCAGCCATCGCACATATCTCTATCTGAACCATACAGGAGTAGTCATGAGTAAGAATAACGAGATCATTCAGGTCGACGAACGAGTGCCTCTCGGAAAGGGGATCCCCCTCAGTATCCAGCACACGTTCGCCATGTTCAGTGCGTCCGTTCTGGTCCCGTACCTGCTCGGCATCAGTCCCGCCATCGCGCTTCTGATGAACGGCATCGGCACGCTGATCTTCATCTTTGTCACAAAGGGAAAGAGCCCGGCATACCTCGGCTCCAGTTTCGCCTTCATCAGTCCGGCGCTGCTGGTCATCAACGATCCGAATCTGGGGTATCAGTACGCGCTCGGCGGATTTGTCATCACCGGCTGCATATTCATGGCAGTCGCGATCCTGATCAAGTTCGTCGGCGTCCACTGGATCGACATTGTCCTGCCGCCCGCAGCCATGGGGCCGATCGTTGCTCTGATCGGTCTGGAACTGGCAGGCAGCGCGGCGCAGAACGGCGGCATCATCCTCAACGAGGCGTCCGGATATGATCACATCGATCCGAAACTGGTCATTGTCTTCGTCGTGACGCTGCTGCTGGCGGTCTTCGGTCAGATCCTCTACAGAGGATTTGCCGCCGCCATCGCGATCCTGATCTCCATCGTCGTCGGGTATTTCGTAGCGCTCGCGCTGGGGATCGTCGACTTCTCGTCAGTCCATGACGCGACATGGCTCGCGATGCCCAACATCATGCATCCGAAGTTCAGCCTCGATGCGATCCTGATCATCATCCCTGCTTCGCTCGTCGTCATCTCCGAGCACATCGGCCACCAGGTCGTCACTTCCGAGATCGTCGGCCGCGACCTGCTGAAAGACCCCGGTCTGCACAGATCCCTCATCTCCGACGGCATCTCCACAACGCTGTCCGGCCTGATGGGTTCCGTTCCGACCACGACTTACGGCGAGAACATCGGCGTCATGGCCATCACCAAGGTCTACAGTGTCTGGGTCATCGGTGGCGCGGCGGTCTTCTCGATCGTCCTGTCCTTCATCGGCAAAGCGTCCGGTCTCATCATGAGCATTCCTGCGCCGGTCATGGGCGGTGTCAGCTTCCTGCTGTACGGCATGATCGCTGCCTCCGGCCTGCGTCTTCTGGTCGATGAAAAGGTAGACTACTCCAAGGCGCGCAATCTGGCGCTTTCCTCGGTCGTCTTCATCACTGGTCTGTCCGGCGCGTTCGTCCAGATCGGCAACGTCAAGCTGACCGGTATGTGCCTGGCGACGATCGTCGGCATGATCCTCGGTCTGGTCTTCTTCCTGCTGGATAAAGCGAAGCTGACCAACGACTCCGAATAGGGCGGAAGAACGGCGGGAAGCGATTCCTTGAGAAATCGCTCCCGGGAACCATTCACAAAGATCATGGACGGGAGAAAGAAAACACTTGCTTTCTCCCGTTTTACGTGGTAAATTAAATCGTTAGCGTAACTACCTGTACCCGGTTTTACGACACTCCGACGGAAACTCAGTACAGGCGAATGAAGAAAAGGAGAAACAACATGATCGATCAGGCTAAAAAAGCAGAAATCATCAAAGAGTACGGCCTCAAAGAAGGCGACACCGGTTCCCCGGAAGTCCAGGTTGCGATCCTGACCTACAGAATCAACGACCTGAACGAGCACCTCAAGGTCCACAAGAAGGACCATCACTCCAGAAGAGGTCTTCTGAAGATGGTAGGTCAGAGAAAGAACCTGCTCAACTATCTGAAGGAAAAGGATCTGGAGAGATACAGAACTCTGATCGCAAGACTGGGTCTGAGAAAATAAGACTTGATGATAAAGCGAGGCGTGAACCGCTTCGCTTTTCATATATGCGGCCGGACGAGCCGGTGCGCAGAAGAAGGATTTTAACAGGAGGTAGTTGTTAAAATGAAGTTTGAAGATTACAAGACATTTCGTACCGCAGTAGGCGGCAAGCTCCTCGAACTGGAGATCGGCAAGGTCTGCGAGCAGACCAACGGCCAGGTATGGGTCCGTTACGGCGATACGGTGGTCAACGTGACCGTCGTCGCGTCCAAGGAGCCCCGCCCGGACATCGATTTCTTCCCGCTGTCCTGCAACTATGAAGAGAAAATGTATGCGGTCGGCCGTATCCCCGGCGGATTCCTCAAGAGAGAGGGCAGACCCAGCGAGCAGGCGATCCTGTTCTCCCGTCTGATGGACCGTCCGCTGCGTCCGCTGTTCCCGAAGGGCTACTACAATGACGTGCAGGTCGTCGCGACCGTCATGAGCATGGATCACGACGCACCGAGCGAGATCGCCGCGATGATCGGCAGCTCCTGCGCGATCGCGATCTCCGACATCCCGTGGGACGGCCCGACAGGCGCGGTCCTTGTCGGCAGAGTCGACGGCGAATTCATCATCAACCCGGACAGCGAACAGAGAGCCAAGAGCGACCTGTCCCTGTACGTGGCAGGTACCGACAACGCGGTCATGATGGTCGAAGCCGGTGCGCAGGAAGTACCGGAAGACGTCATCCTCGACGCGATCCTCTTCGGTCATGAAGAAATCAAGAAGATCGTCGCGTTCATCAACGAGATCGTGGCGGAAGTCGGCAAACCCAAGCAGGAAGTCGATCTGCACAAGGTCCCCGAAGACATCGACAACGCGGTCCGCGAATACGCGACCGACAAGATGCGCGAAGCGGTCCTCACCCAGGAGAAGCTCGCCCGTCTCGAGAACATGGACGCTGTCGAAGCCGAGACCAAAGAACACTTTGAAGAGATCTATCCGGACAATGCCGGCGACATCGATGCTGTTCTGTACAACATCACCAAGGAGCAGGTCAGAAGCCTGATCCTCGACCACAACATCCGTCCGGATAACCGTACCCCGAAAGAGATCCGTCCGATCTGGTGCGACACCGGCGTACTGCCGAGAGCCCACGGCACCGGCATGTTCAAGAGAGGCCAGACCCAGGCGCTGTCCGTCTGCACCCTGGCTCCCGTCGGCGACGGCCAGAGGATCGACGGCATCGGCGAACAGACCGAGAAGAGATACATCCATCACTACAACTTCCCGCCGTATTCCGTCGGTGAGGCGAAGCCCATCCGCAGCCCGGGAAGACGTGAGATCGGTCACGGCGCGCTTGCTGAAAGAGCGCTTCTGCCGGTCCTGCCGAGTGTCGAAGAATTCCCGTACGCCATCCGTGTGGTCTCCGAGATCCTGTCCTCCAACGGCAGTTCCTCGATGGCCAGCACCTGCGGCAGCACCATGGCTCTGATGGATGCCGGTGTTCCGATCAAGGCACCCGTCAGCGGCATCGCGATGGGTCTGATCACCAGAGAA
>JAWRJC010000154.1:0-8122 GCA_040307715.1 Clostridiales bacterium
CACAGAGGCAGCCAAAGATGCAGATGCCTGCCGCGACCCGCTGGATGTGCGGGACCGGCCGGATCTTTGTGAGCAGAAAGAAGATGCAGATGAGCACCGGAGACAGGTACAGAAGCGCCACCGCCACACCGACGTTCAGCGTGTGCACCGAAAAGAACAGCCCGATGCTCCCCACGAAGTTCAGTACGGCTGCGGGAACCAGTGCCTTCAAATGATGAACACCCGTCCGGTAGACCCTTGCCGCCTGCCCCGTGACCAGATTGACCGCATTCATAAGCACCGCGGCGAGCACGAACAGCATCGTCACCGTACCGATCTGCGGCACCCCGTGATCCTGCAGGATCCGTGCGAACGGAGTCTGCCAGGCAACAAAGAACGCAAAGAGGACGAGCATCAGGATGCCCTTCCACTGCTTTGTCTCTTTCCGGAAATCGCTTGGCACGGCGGTTACTCTGTCCTTTCTTTCTTATTCCGGCAGCCCGTCATTTCAGTTCCAGCACGACCGGGCAGTGGTCGCTGCCGTAGATATCCGTCAGGATCGCCGCGTCCGCAAGACGCGGCTCCAGTTCTTCGGATGCGAGAAAATAGTCGATGCGCCAGCCGGCGTTGTTGGCGCGCGCATTGAAGCGGTAGCTCCACCAGCTGTAGATCTGCTCCTGGTCCGGGTAGAAATACCGGAACGTATCGATGAAGCCGGCTTCCTGCAGCGCGGTCATCTTGTCGCGCTCTTCATCAGTAAAGCCCGCGTTGCGGCGGTTGGGGCCGGGGTTTTTGATGTCGATCTCCTTATGGGCGACATTCATGTCCCCGCAGATGATGACCGGTTTCTCCTTCCGCAGCTCTGTCACATACGCACGGAACGCATCTTCCCAGGTCATCCGGTAATCGAGCCGTTTGAGTTCATTCTGCGAGTTCGGCACGTAGACGTTGACCGACCAGAAGTCCGGGAACTCCAGCGTCACAACACGGCCTTCCTGATCGTGTTCCGGGATGCCGATCCCTTTGCGCGCGCTGAGCGGCGTCCGCTTCGTCAGAGTGAGCGTGCCGGAATAGCCTTTCTTTACCGCGCTGTCCCAGTACAGCTCATACCCGTCCGCGGGCACTTCCTCCTGTCCCTCCTGCATCTTGGTCTCCTGGATGCAGAAGATGTCCGCATCGAGCTCTTCCAGTACTTCAAAGAAGTTTTTCTTCATGACGGCGCGCAGGCCGTTGACGTTCCACGATACAAGTCTCATGCGCTGCTCCTTTTCCGCTTGCGCCTATGCCGGCAGGATGCCGGCGAACACTGGAAGGATTATACCATATCCGCCTGCCCCTTCGCACCGAATCCGTGTATTTTCACGCTTTTCCCCTGTTGCGGGAAGCGTTTGCTGTGATATACTGTCATTACAGACATTGCAATGAAATGGAGGAATGCACCAATGGACAGAACTATCACCGTCGACGGTGTCGGCCGTCTCAATATCCCGCCGGATCTTGTTATTCTCTACACCACACTGGAGACCAGAGAAACCAAGTACAGCAACGCGATCCATCTCGCACAGGAAAAAGAAGACGAACTGCGCGAAGCGATCGCCAGAGCAGGATTTGACCCGGAAGACCTGAAGACCGCAAGTTTCCGCGTTGAGCCGATCAAGGACGAGAAAAAGGACCGCTTTGGTACCAAGTCGCAGGTCGTCGGCGGATTTGCCTGCTACCATCTGTTCAAGCTGATGTTCGAATTCGATCAGGACAGACTCTCCAAGGTCATCTCCCAGATCACCCGCAGCGAACTGAAACCGAACTTCTCCGTCAAATACAGCGTCCAGAGAGCGAACTTCGTCAAGGACGAACTGATGAGAGACGCCATGGCCAACGCGCAGCATAAGGCGTTCATCTTTGCCGATGCCGCGGACTGCAAGCTCGGCAAGCTGCTGAATGTCGAGTACAACTGGGAAAAGTTCTCGCTCGCCAGCAAGACCAACTACTTCATGGAAGACAGAACCTACCACATCGCGCCCGAAGGCCAGGAAGACATCCCGGTCATCCCGGAAGACATCCGTCTGCAGATGATCATCTCCGCAACGTGGGAACTCGTCGATACCGAGTAGTCTGACGGAACACCGATCCGACCAATCTAAAACACCGGGCAGCATCTGCCCGGTGTTTTTTGTTCTTATGACTGCCGTTCCTACTTCGCGTTGTGCGCGCGGACCGCATCGCGCATCCGTTCCATGCCGGTTTTGATGATCGACCGTGGCATCGCGAGGTTGAGGCGGATGTACCCCTCGGCGTTGTCTACAAAGAGTGCGTTGCCGCCCTCCAGCAGCACGCCGGCTTCGTTCGCGAAAAAGCCCGGCAGGTCCTCCACATCCGGCAGGCACTTCGCCATGTTGACCCACGCCAGATACGTCGCTTCAGAGATTTGCATGACCGCCTCCGGCAGTTCTTCTTCGAGGAACTGTTTGACGAACGCGAAGTTCTCGTCGAGATAGGCCAGCATCGCCCGGCGCCACGGTTCGCCTTTGGTATAAGCCGCTTTGGCAGCGGTGAAGGACATCGTGTTGACCATCCCGGACAGCTTGTCCCGGTCGCGGAACGCTTCGCGCAGCGCTTCGTCGCGAATGATGATGTTGGAGAAGGACAGCCCCGCCATGTTGAATGTCTTGGTCGGTGCCATGCAGGTGACCAGTTTCGGATAATCCGCCATGACCTTGCCCATCGGGATGTGCTGTTTGCCCTGCCGCAGGATGTCGCAGTGGATCTCGTCCGAGATGATCCACAGGTCATGCTTCTCCACGATCTGCGCGATCTTTTCGAGTTCCTCCTGTGTCCAGACGCGGCCGGACGGATTGTGCGGGTTGCACCAGTAGATCAGCTTGCACGCCGGGTCGGCGCACTTCGCCTCAAAGTCTTCATAGTCGAGGGAGAATCGCCCTTCTTCATCGATCTTCAGCGGCGAGTAAAGCGCTTCCACCCCGTTGTACTCGGCGGAGTGCAGGAAGAAGCCGTACGCCGGTGTATTGATCAGAACTTTGTCCGTCTTTTCGCACAGCGTCTCGGTCAGCTGGTACAGCGCCGGAATGATGCCGGGGCTTGTGCACAGCTGTTCTTCCGGGAAATCCCAGTCGTAGTGATCCCGGCACCATTTGCGGAAGATCTGATAGTATTCGTCGTTGTAGATGCCGGTGTACCCGAAGATGCGGCGGTCGAGCCGTGCGCGCATCGCATCCGCGATCTCCGGTGCCAGACCGAACTCCATGTCCGCCACCCACATCCGGACAAACTCGTCATCCGCATACGGGAAGACCTTCTCCGGCCCCGCATGGAAGATATACCCCCGGAAACCGTCCGTGTTCAGCGCATCGGTTCCCTGCCTGTTGATGATCTCGTCAAAGTTGTACATATCAGTAGTCCTCCGTTTTTTCTCTGCCTGTCAGGTGATACATCTCCGTATAGCCGAGCACACCGTATCCCGCTTTCCGGTAGGCGGCGACCGCATTCACGTTCTCGGTCTCGACTTCAAGACGCGTGATGACCGCTTCGCAGTTTTCCTTCACGTAGGCGAGCAGTGCGCTGCCTGCGCCCTGGCCGCGATATTCCGGTTTGAGGTACAGATCCTCGATCCAGATGCACGGACCGCCGAACTCGGTCGAAAAGCTCTTCGCGAGCATCGAATACCCGGCGATAACAGCCGCATCTTCGTCATTCTCCGCGCCGGGCGATTCCAGGATCAATCCCTCCACGTACGGAGAATCGCCGAGGCACGCATCCACGTCGCGCGCCAGCGCCTCGTCCGGCACATTCGTGAGCAGCGCCGGCGAATCGTAGAACACCCGCATCATCGCGAGCACTTCTTCCCGGTCCTCCGGCCGCATCGGGCGGATCCGGAAGGCTCCATGTTCCTGCTTTTTTCTGTCTTCCATACTAGTCTCTTTTCCGCCGCCCTTTAGGAGCGGCCTGTTTTATACGTCTTTCTGATCGAACTGGTCGACCGTCAGGAAGTAGATCCCCGCACCGATCAGAGCGGCGACCGCTGCCGCAAAACACAGCATCTTCGCGCCGGCTGCATCCAGGATGAGCCCGCCCATATAGCTCGCGATGACGCTCGCGACCGTCGTCGCCATCATAAACCACGCCTGCCCTTTCACGGCCTCGCCCTTGTCCATGATCTGGTCGATGAAGTAGATCATCGCCGGCATGACCACGATGTAGATCGCCTGGAACACCTGCGCCAGACAGATGACCCACACGGCTTTCGCGAGCCAGAGCATCACAAATTTAGCCACGAACGCGACCGCCGCGATCTTCAGGAGCGTATTGACGTGGATGTGCTTTCTGATCACGTCGAACAGCATGAGCGCCGGCACTTCCGACATAGCCGTGCACGCCGCCACCACGCCGAGGTCCGCACTCGTTCCGCCGACATCCGTCACGATCTGATAAATAAAAGTATTCTGCACGGCATTGCCGAAAAAGAAGAACAGCACGCCGATGCTGAGAACCAGGAACAGTTTGTTCCGCTTGAGGAACGCCACCAGATGGATCTGCTCCGCAGGGGCGTCTACTGCCTGCTGAGTGGCATCTGCCCCGCCGTTCTCCGCCTCTTCCGCGCCCGCTGCGCCGGCTTCCTTCGAGCGCATCGCCCGCAGGTAGTGCAGATCGCTGCCCGCCAGGAAGGCCATCCAGCCCAGCAGGAACACCATGCCGGCATACGGCAGGATATCGCTGGTATATTTCTCGACCAGCACGCCGAGCACCGCCATCACCGCCGAGTACGCGATCGACCCGCTCGCGCGGCACACCCCGAAATAGATTTTGTGCCCGGTCTCCTCCAGGGTGAAGAGAAGCGCGTTGATCTGCCCCTGCAGCGCAAGATGGAATGCGTACAGGAGCAGGTAGATCAGAAAGAGCGGCGCGCTCTTTGTTTTGAACACGAACAGCCCCGCCCCCAGCACGATCATCAGAAGCATCAGAAGCTCCATCAGCCTGTGGATGCGGAGTCTTTTCGAGTTGTCGGCAATATCCGCGAGCGGCGGCTGGATCACCGCGCCGAGGATGCTCGCGATGGCGAACAGGATGCCGATCTCGTAGTTGCTGAACCCTTTTGCCAGCAGAAAGACCGAACCAAAAGACAGCAGGACGGCAAAATACGTCCAGTACATACACCATATGCCGCCGTATTCGAGGTTCAGGATCCGTTTCATCGGCGATTCCCCGCGGGCCTTCCTTTCTTATTCTTTCACATAGTAACCGGCCATGCTGGTCGCGCACAGATTGCCCTGCGCGTCGTACAGGCCGCAGCGGCAGTTGACCATCTTGCGGCCCATGTGCGTCGTCTGGCAGTGGATCCGGTGCCGACCTTCTGTCACGACGTGATGATACAGGAGCGACATATCGACCGTCGGAAGATGAAAATACTCCGAGGCGACCGCCGCCGTGATCCCCATGCCGGCGTCCACGATGGTCGCAATGGCGCCGCCGTGTGCGTGGCCGTAGATGTTCATGTGCCGGTGCTTGATGTCGATCGTGTAATCGACCCAGATCTGGCCGTCCTCCAGGATGCCGCAGTCCGCGTATTCGATCTCGATCATCGCGTAATCGAGTTCCGGATCCTTTTTCTCCAGGATGAGGAACTCCTCGACCTCTTTGGCGATCTGCGCCTTATCAAAACTCGCGATCCGGTTCGCCGCGCTCATCAATGCTCTTTTCACAGCGCCCTCCCCGGCCCGTCGGCCTTATCTGTATGAATCGTATAGCTGGCCATGCAGCTGACGCACATCCGGTCCTTTTCGTCATAGAGTTCGCCGATGCCTGTGACCATATGCCCGCCGACGTGGGTGATCTCGGTGTGTACGCGGAACTTTTTCCCTTTCATGGCGCGGATGTACTCCAGCGTCATGCTCGAGGTCGTCACATACCGTTCCCCGCGCGCGATGGCGCCGGAGATGCCAAGGCAGTCGTCGAACAGCGTCGCTGCCACGCCGCCGTGCATGATCTCGAAGATGTTCCAGTGGCTTGGTTCAGCTTTGAAGGAGTAATCGATGAAGAACCGCTCTTCGCTGGCTTCCCCGTCAAGGAAGTACTCCTTCACCTGGTTGTGAACATTGCGTTCGTCATGGCCCTGAATGAATGCCAGAAAGCCGTCCACTTCTTTATGCAATTGTTCTTTCGTCAGAATTCGTGTCTTCATAATGAAAAGCGGGCCTTGACCGACCCGCTCTTGTTGTCCTTACTACGCTGGCTGTTACTCTTCGAGCTGGGATGTGCAGTGCGGGCATCTGGTGGCTTCGATCGGAATCTCGCTCTTGCAGAACGGGCAGACCTTGGTGGTCGGCTCTTCTTCGACTGCCTCCGGCTCTTTTCTGAGCTTGTTCATCCCCTTGATCATGCAGAACAGGACGAATGCAATGAGGATGAACTTGATGATCGCCATGACAAACGCGCCGTACAGGATGTCGACCCCGCCGACATTAACGGCTGCTTCGTTGAAGTCCACTTTGATGAGAAGTCCCAGCAGCGGCGAGAAAATATTGTCGACCAGTGCTGTGATGATCGCCGTGAACGCAGAGCCGATGATCATGCCGATGGCCAGGTCCATCACATTGCCCTTCATCGCGAACTCTTTGAATTCTTTCATGAAACTCTTCATACTTTATACTCCTTTCGGCCCTCCGGAGTGCCATCCGGAAGACAGGCCTGCATGCAGGAAATACATATAATTACAGATTGATTATAGCACATCGCCCCCGCGATGCTACCCCGTTCCACGCACAAAAAAGCGGGCTTTCAATGAACTAGTCAAGCAAAAGTAGACAGATTTAAAAAACCTAACCAAAGCCCTGTTCAAGCTTGTATTGGACAGGGCTTTTGTATTGCAGAGCATACGCAGGCCTCTCGCTGTTGTAGTATACAACATAAGCGGAGATCATTTCTTCAGCGGAATCATACCTTCGGTACCATCCTTCGGATGCCAACTCTGCCTTGATCCATCCATTAATAGATTCAATAATGGGGTTGTCTGTCGGCCTCCCAGCTCGTGACATGGAACGGATTATGTTATACTCTTTGTGAGCATTGTAAAATGCCTGCGAGGAATAGACGGAGCCCTGGTCGGTGTGGAAAGTGACTGGTTCTGCCTGTTCCTTTGCTTTTTCTATGAGATCTTCAAGACATCTGAAATAAGGTCTTCTGTCTCCTGGGGTGCCGGAAAGATGGCTGGAAAGTATCTCGTTGTTATATGTATCCAGAATATAGGTCCATTCATACCGGATTCCTTTGTGCCGGATCATCGTCATATCAGACACCACCAGTTCCATTGGCCGTTTGGCAGTCCAGTTGCCGCGGACCAGGTTAGGGAACTTCTTATGCTCCTGTCCCATTTGTGGTCTGCTCCAGTTATAATGTCTGGTTTTGGCTCGTATGCCGGCATATTTGCAGCATTTGTGCGCAAGATTGTCAGAGAACAGCCATCCGGTCTTAGCCCGAACCATTCGAGCCAGTTTGTGATACCCATAAGAACGGTGCTGCCGATGTGCTTCCCATAGAAGTTCAGTCAGTATGTCCCGGTCTTTTTCATATCGGTTCTTTGTTCCTCTTCTGGCTCTCCATTTGTAGTAGCCGGATCTATTTACACCCATTTCCCTGCAAAGCTCTGCTATAGGGTAGTTTTTACTCAGAATATCGATGATCTGGTATTCCATCCTTTTAAAGTAACGAATTCCTTGCTGGCACCAACTCCTTTCACTGTGTATCCTTTTTTTAACCGTTCATTCCCTATTTGCAACTTTTCAACGAGCAGTTTGAGCCGCTCTTCTTCAGAAAGCGACTTGCTGGTATGAAGTGCTGAAAATCGATTCCCGGGATGCAACTTCTCGGGGTTAAGCGCATCTTCGCCACCCTCACGGTAACGCTTTATCCAATGTCTTAAAGTCCCTTCGGGCACATTTTCTTTCCTGGCTACTGTACAGACCGCTTGATGGTCTTCTTCACACAACTTCACATATTTGAGTCTTTCTTCATTGGTCCATTTTCGGTCCTTTCCGCCTTTTGGCCGTCCCATGACATCACCTCCTTCTTGAAAGATATCACGAAAAAAGTAGACACGCTTTTTTAGCATGTCTACTTTCATCTTACTAGTCCA
>JAWRJC010000155.1:0-5944 GCA_040307715.1 Clostridiales bacterium
GTCGGCAAGAGCGGCACCGGGAAAAGCTATCAGGCGGGCAACCTGTGCCGGGACAAAAGTATAGAGAGCATCATCGACGACGGTCTCTACATATACCGGATCAACTCGATCTTCGGCAAATCCGCCAAGCAGGCGGAGACCATGATGGGCGCCATCAAAACGGCGCTGTTCACCGAGGAATCGCACCGCGACGAGGTCGTACAGGCGATCGAAGATACGCAGCCCGGGAGTATCCTGATCATCGGCACCTCCGACGGCATGGTCGCGAAGATCACCAAACGGCTGGGCCTGCCGCCCATCGGCGAAACGATCTATATCAACGACATCACGACCGAAGAAGACCGGGAAACCGCGCACAAGCAGCGCACCGTGCAGGGCAAGCACGTCGTGCCGGTCCCGCAGGCGCACCTCAAGAAGCGGTTCTCCGGCTACTTCATGGTGCCGCTGCGCAAGTTCCTGGCATGGGGGACAGGCAGAGAAGAAGGGGACAACGAAAAGACCGTCGTGCGGCCGACCTACAGCTATCTCGGGGAGTTTTTCATCTCCCAGCAGGTCATCGAGGACATTGTGACGATCATCGGGGAGGAACTGCCGGGGGTGACCCGCATCCTGAATGTCACGGCGGAAAAACGCAGCGAGCAGCTGCGTGTAAAGATCACCGCTAATTTCAACACGACAGAGACGATCGTCGAGACCGCCAAGCGCATGCAGGAAAAATGCGCGTACCGGATGGAGGAGATGACGGCTCTTGCGGTCGATCAGATCAACATCCAGGTCAAGGAGATCGAAGACCTGAAGGAAACCGCGTAAGAGACTGCGGAAGATCTTCGATACGGATACAGATACCGGTACGGCGCGGCTGCGAGCTGCGCCGTTTTTCAATGCGACCGCCGGGCGATTCCTGAAAACAGGGTAAAAACCTTCCTATATCTATTGACTTTATGCCGAAAACAGATAGAATAATACTTGGCACTCGGATATAGCGAGTGCTAACAACGCAAAAGACGCGCCGGAAAAAGGCGCGTGAAATAAGAAAGAGCGGAGGTATCAAAATGAGTTTTGCAATCAAACCTTTGGGCGACAGAGTCGTGATCAAGAGACTGGAAGCCGAAGAGAAAACAGCCAGCGGCATCATCCTTCCCGGGCAGGCGAAGGAAAAGCCCCAGATGGCGGAAGTCGTGGCGGTAGGCCCCGGCACCGAAGACATCAAGATGGAACTGGCGGTCGGTGACATGGTCATCTTCTCGCAGTACGCGGGCACGGAAGTCAAATTCGAAGGGGAAGAATACACCATCATGGCGCAGAAGGACATCCTGGCCAAGGTGGAGAAGTAATAGGAGGCAAATAAAATGGCAAAAGAACTGACCTACGGGGAAGACGCAAGAAAGAAACTGCTGGCGGGCGTTGACCACCTGGCGGATACCGTAAAGATCACGCTTGGACCGAAGGGCCGCAACGTGCTGCTCGACAAGCAGTTCGGCGCTCCGCTGATCACCAATGACGGTGTCACCATCGCGAAAGAGATCGAGCTCGAAGACAGAGTCGAGAACATGGGTGCGCAGCTCGTCAAGGAAGTCGCGACCAAGACCAACGATGTTGCCGGCGACGGCACCACCACCGCGACCCTGCTCGCACAGATCATTATCAAGGAAGGTTTCAAGAATGTCGCAGCAGGCGCCAACCCGATGATCCTCAAGAAGGGCATCCAGGGCGCTGTCGACGCAGCTGTCGCACAGATCAAGAAATCCGCGAAGAACGTCAAGAGCCAGGAGAGCATCGCGCAGGTCGCGAGCGTCAGTGCGGCTGACACGGAGATCGGCAGCCTGATCGCAGAGGCGATGGAGAAGGTCGGCAGAGACGGTGTCATCACCGTTGAAGAGTCCAAGTCCATGGGCACCACCCTGGAAGTCGTCGAAGGTATGCAGTTCGACAGAGGCTACCTCTCCCCCTATATGGCAAATGACATGGAGAAGATGGAAGCGACCATGGAGAAACCCCTGGTCCTGCTGACCGACAAGAAGATCTCCAACATCCAGGACCTGATGCCGCTCCTCGAGCAGGTCGTCAAGACCGGCCAGAAGCTGCTGATCGTCGCAGAGGATATCGAAGGCGAAGCGCTGGCGACACTGGTCGTCAACAAACTGCGCGGCGTCATCGACTGTGTCGCGGTCAAGGCACCGGGCTTCGGTGACAGAAGAAAAGCGATGATGGAAGACCTGGCCATCCTGACCGGCGGTACCGTCATCAGCGAAGAACTCGGCTACGACCTCAAAGAGGCGACCCTCGATCTGCTTGGCCAGGCGGCCAGCGTGAAGGTCGACAAGGACAACACCATCATCACCGGCGGTGCCGGCAACAAGGCTGAGATCGAAGCGCGCGCAGCGTCCATCAAGAGCCAGATCAAAGAGACCAAGTCCGACTTCGACAGAGAAAAGCTGCAGGAGAGACTGGCGAAGCTGACCGGCGGCGTTGCCGTCATCAAGGTCGGCGCGGCTACCGAGACCGAACTGAAGGAAAGAAAACTCCGCATCGAAGACGCGCTGAACGCCACCAAGGCAGCTGTCGCGGAAGGCATCGTTCCGGGCGGCGGCGTTGCGTTCGTCAACGCGATCCCGGCTGTCGCGAAGTACATCAAGAACCTGTCCGGCGATGAGAAGACCGGCGCGTCCATCATCCAGAGAGCACTGGAAGAGCCTGTCCGCCAGATCGCGGAGAACGCGGGCTTTGAAGGCAGCGTTGTCGTCGCGAAGGTCATCGCGAGCAAGGCGGGCGTCGGCTTCAATGCGGCGTCTGAAGAATACGTCGACATGATCGATGCAGGTATCGTCGATCCGGTCAGAGTGACCAGATCCGCGCTGCAGAACGCGGCAAGCGCCAGCGCGATGCTGCTGACCACCGAAGCGACCGTCGCGGAACTTCCGAAGGAAGAGCCTGCGATGCCGGCCGGCGGTATGGGCGGCATGGGCGGTATGGGCGGCATGATGTAAGCCGTCCGCCCGGCAAACAGCAATACGCAATAAGAAGAAGCGGCCGTAAGGCCGCTTCTTTTGTGTATCTGCAGTGCCGCCCGGGCAGCGGGACCGCCTGCCCGTCCGCCTATTCGAAGGCGCAGGGATACTTGCGTTTGATCTCCGGGAACTTCCGGATCTCCCCGCCGCCGTCGCCCCAGCCGATGAAGTAGAGTGTCACAGGGGACATGTCTTTGGTAATCGTTTCATAGTTCGACGTATTGTCGTCTTCGTAGGTGTAGTACATGATCTCGTCCGGATAGGTGTCTGCCACGTAGTCCGACAGCGCCAGAGAGATGTGGTCCGCCTCGTTCTCTTCGTACAGGTCGCAGGCGCCGAAGAGGTGGAGGATCTCATGCGCGTAGGTGGCTGGGTTTTCGTATTCATCCGGCGCGCTTTCGTCATACATGTAGAGGTTGGCGAATTCATAGTAACCGACAGCGTCCCACTTCGCACTGCCCGTCGCTGTGTACGGATAGGCGAACGATGTGCCCTCTCCGGGGAGGAAAACGACGAAGCCAACCGAGTCGGTCTTGTATTTTTCTTTGATCGATTGCAGGTCGAAATGGTACAGATAATCGCCGATCGTGCTGTTGTAGGTAAAGGAGATATCCTTCCGGCTTTCCTTCAGCATGCCCGGGGCGCTGTACCGGAAGGTCAGATCCGTCTCATTGCAGATCACATTAAGCGGCACACCGTGCTCTTCTGCCTTGGTCTCGAGCCAGCCGGCCGCGAGATCGAGCGCCCTTTTGGTATAAGCGATCTCCTCGCCGGAAAAGCCGTGGCTGCCGTCGATGAGATAGATGCTCACGAGAACGACGTTATCCTGCAGGAACCTGGCGCTCCCCTGCGGGGAGAGACCGTTCTGCCAGCCTTCCTCCGCGCCCTCTCTGACGCCGCCTGTTCCGCCTGCTCTGTAGCCTGGGTCGCCTTCGCTCTGAAGCCGGTTGCCTTCCGGACCGTTCGTAAAACCGCCGCCGTTGGTCTGTCCTTCACTGGAGGGGCCGCCGTAGTAAAACAGCTCATCGTCGTCGAAGAACGAGGCGAACTGTTCATTGAGGTACCGGAAAAACGATTCGAGCTGCTGCACGCCCGGAAGATCGGAGAATCCGTCCGGCCAGAAGGAGGATGCTTGGAACAACCCGCATCCGCCAAGAGGCACCGCCATCATAAGGCACAGCAAAAGAGCCGCGGCGCGTTTCGCGGTGCGATTCCTGAGCGATGAGTTGTGTCTTGGCGGTCTGTTCATGAGGTCATTTTACCGCATCCCGGAAAAAGTGCAAACAGACAGCGCGGCTGCGGCTGAAGCGGTTGAAATAATCGCGCTGTTGGAGTACAATTAATCATTAATATGAGGAAGTATAGCCGCTTGCGCCTTAGATGCGCAAAGAGGCGTTCAAAAAGAAATCGCACACCATTATCCAAACCACAGAAAGAGGAGGAGACCATGGCCACATATTTCAACGAACCGTCCCGTACTTTCAATGAATATCTGCTGATCCCCGGCTATTCATCGTCGGAATGCAGGACGGAAAACGTGTCTCTTGCGACCCCGCTTGCGAAGTACCGCAAGGGGGAGGAGGAATCGCCCGTCACCATCAACATCCCGCTCGTTTCGGCGGTCATGCAGGCGGTCTCCGATGACAATCTCGCCATCGCGCTCGCCAAGGAAGGCGGCATCTCTTTCATCTTCGGCTCCCAGTCCATCGAGAGCCAGGCCGCGATGGTCAAGCGCGTCAAAGACTACAAGGCGGGCTTCGTCAAGAGCGACAGCAACGTCCGTCCTGACCAGACGATGGCGGACATCATCGCGCTGAAAGAAAAGTACGGCCACAGCACGATCGCTGTTACGGAAGACGGCACCGCAGAGGGCAGGATGGTCGGTCTGGTCACGAGCCGCGACTACCGCGTCAGCCGCATGGATCCGGCAACACCGGTCAGCGACTTCATGACCCCGTTTGAAAAACTCGTCGTTGCAGAGGACGGCGTTTCCCTGAAGGAAGCCAACGACATCCTCTGGGACAACAAACTGAATGCGCTGCCTGTCGTCGACAAAGAGCAGCGTCTTGTGGCGTTCGTCTTCCGCAAGGACTACGACAGCCACAAGACCAACCCGCTCGAAGTCCTCGACGAGCACAAGAGATATCTCGTCGGCGCGGGCATCAACACCCGTGACTACGAACAGCGCGTCCCGGCACTGGTAGAGGCCGGCGCGGATATCTTCACCATTGACAGTTCCGAAGGCTATTCCGAGTGGCAGGCGCGCACGATCGCGTGGATCCGCGAGAAGTACGGCGACACCGTCAAAGTCGGCGCGGGCAACGTCGTCGACGCGGAAGGCTTCAAGTTCCTGGCAGACGCAGGTGCGGACTTCGTCAAGATCGGCATCGGCGGCGGTTCCATCTGCATCACCAGAGAGCAGAAGGGCATCGGCCGCGGTCAGGCATCCGCTGTGCAGGATGTCGCGGAAGCGCGCAACAAGTACTTCGAAGAGACCGGTATCTACATCCCGATCTGCTCCGACGGCGGCATCGTCTATGACTATCACATGACGCTGGCGCTGGCGATGGGCGCGGACTTCCTGATGCTCGGCAGATACTTCGCCCGCTTTGACGAGGCGCCCGGCGCGAGACTCTCTGTCAACGGCAACTACGTCAAGGAGTACTGGGGCGAAGGTTCCAACAGAGCCCGCAACTGGCAGCGCTATGACATGGGCGGCGACAGCAAACTGTCCTTCGAAGAAGGCGTTGACAGCTACGTTCCGTACGCCGGCAGTCTCTCCGACAACGTCCGCCAGTCCCTGCAGAAGGTCAAGTCCACCATGTGCAACTGCGGCGCGCTGTCCATCGAGGAACTGCAGCAGAATGCAAAACTGACGCTCGTTTCCGCCACCTCCATCGTCGAGGGCGGTGCGCACGACGTCATCAAGAAGGATA
>JAWRJC010000156.1:0-10422 GCA_040307715.1 Clostridiales bacterium
GTCTTTTCGATGAGGTATTCATACCGGTATGTGTGCGGCTGGAGTTGCCGGAGATACTGAGAGAGGTACGGGTTGGCCGCGATGTCCGCGATCGCGCTGTGGAACGCCCGGTCGCATTGTAAGAATTTGGCCGTATCATCCGCCGCGACGGCCGCTTCGCAGCTGCGGTTGAGCTGCTCCAGCCGATCGATGTCGGATCCGGTGCGTTTTTCGCAGGCCAGCAGAACGATCTGCGTCTCGATCGCGTTCATCGCTTCGTAAAGGATGTCCGCCTCGCTGACGGATATCTGCGACACAAAACTCCCGCGGGCCGGGATGACCTGCGCATATCCGTGTTCTGCCAGCAGCATGAGCGCTTCTCTGACAGGAGTCCTGCTGGTCGAAAAGTAAGCGGCAAGATCCGCTTCGTTCAGCTTTTCCTGCGGCGCCAGGGTGCCGTCCACGATCCACTCGAGGACTTGGTTGTAGATCTTTTCTTTCGCAGAGAGCACCTGCGGGGATTCTTTTTTCCTGGGGATCGGCATCGTCTTCCTCCGTTGTTCTTTTCCGTACTGCCATTTTACGCCGGCAGCCGATAATATGCAATATACACGCATTGACACGGCTAAAGCGGTGTGCTATTTTGTTTATGCGAGTGTGCAATATGCAATATACAATTTATTAACAGCAAAGCAAAGGAGATACGTAAGGAATCGCTCAATGAATATGCTCCTGACCGGGAACCTGCTCTCCGCCGTGGCTTCCGTTTTCCTCGGATTGAGCTGCGTCATCAACGATAAGAAAAAGGCCTACCACTGCCAGGCGCTGGAGAGCGCGTTCCTTATGATATCCTCGGTCTTCTTCGGCGCGTGGGTACGCATGATCACCCTGGCACCGACGGTCCTGCGCAACGAACTCGTCGCGTTCGACAAGTATAAGAAGTCCTATACGGTCATCTTCACGATCATTGCTGTGATCAGCGGTCTGCTGGTCAACCGGGAAGGCCCGATGGGCCTTTTCCCGATTGCGCTCGCCGTCCAGCTCACGGTCTGCAACTACACATGCAAAACAATGCTTTCCACGAAGATCTCGTTCCTTGTGAACGTGCTCGGCTGGAGCGTGTACTCCTTTATGATCCGGGACTATGCATACGGCATTTCCACCTTCGTGATCGCTGTGGCTGCGGTCATCTCCCTGATCCGTTACCGGAAAGGCGCGGTGGGGGAGGCGGCAAAAACGGCCGCGAAAGAGAGCGCGTAAAGCTGTTATCAATGGATCCACCCCCTTTGAGATCCAAATGATGAAAAGAGGGCCTGTCCGCACGGACGGGTCTTCTTTTTGGGCCCGCTTTAGCGGCGGATGCGTGAGCGATAGCGAGCGCATCAAATAACCACCGGCTATGCCGGTGTGGTTCATAAAGCTTTAGCTTCAAGCATGAAAAACCCCCTTGTGTTACGATAGTGCCGGTTCGCCAACCACACCTCGGAACAAGGAGGTTGTCATGAAAGACACCAATAGTTTAGCACACACAACGTGGAACTGTAAGTACCACATAGTGTTCGCACCAAAATATCGAAGACAGGCGATCTACGGCAAGATCCGGGCTGACATTGGGAAGATATTAAGAATGCTGTGCGAAAGAAAAGGCGTCGAGATACTTGAAGCGGAGTGCTGCCCGGATCATGTGTACATGCTGGTAAGAATTCCACCGAAGTATTCAGTTTCGCAAATAGTTGGGTATCTGAAAGGGAAAAGTTCTCTTATGATATTCGACCGACATGCGAATTTGAAATACAAGTATGGAAACAGACATTTCTGGTACCGCGGTTACTATGTTGACACAGTTGGGAAGAACACAAAAAAGATCGAGGAGTACATACGTACACAACTGCAGGAAGATATAGCAGAAGACCAGCTAAGCCTGAAAGAGTATATCGATCCGTTCACCGGAACGAAGAGCAAATAGCCCTTTAGGGCTTGTAGAGAAAGAGGTGCGGTTGGCGGATCTTTCGACGCGCCTTTAGGTGCAGCAGGTAGCAGCCCCTTCTAGGGGCAGAACAAACCACCGGCTGAGCCGGTGGTTTGCCTCTTATCAAACGGAGCCTCTAAAAGATGGAGGTCGTTATGAATACGTATATTCTAGCAGTTCTACAAAGGTATTCAACACGCATTCAGTAAGAAGACGATGTAATGCCATAAATAGGTGTAGAACTGTCGTTTGGCGTGACAGTTCGGTCATATGACACTTGCATACATAGTCTCTCGGTCAATCACTGAGGGCTTTTTTGATAGATAAAACCTTTTGGGAGGAGGTGAAGACATGAAAAAGGTTGGTATCATTGCTCTGGTATGTGCCGGGGTTACCGCATTCGTAGCAGTTGCAGTACGGAAAGGAGGATATAAAGCATGTCAGATAACTGGGTAGTACAGCATCTAATCAACACACTGGATACCTGGAATGAAAAGCTTGCAGAAGTTTGGCGGCTTTTAACGATTTCTCCCGCAAACTTCAAAGGCGGCGGTATATGGAATGTGATCCTCCAGATTAATGGTTCACTTCAAGCGATAGGACTGGCATTGCTGGTCCTCTTTTTTCTTGCCGGCGTTGTCAAAACCAGTGCAAACCTAGGCGAGATAAAAAGGCCGGAACATGCGCTGAAGCTGTTCCTTCGTTTTGCCATAGCAAAAGGGGTCGTGACATATGGATTGGATCTCATGATGTCCATATTCGCGATCATCCAGGGTGTTGTCAGCAAGATCATGACGACTTCTGGAGTAGCAGGTGCTGCGAAGACAACTTTGCCGGAGGAAATGATCGATGCTATCGAGGACTGTGGCTTCTTTGAAAGCATCCCCTTATGGGCGGTGACATTGATTGGAAGCCTGTTTGTCACGGTGTTGTCGTTCATCATCATCCTGACAGTATACGGTCGTTTCTTCAAGATCTTCATGTATACGGCGATAGCCCCGATCCCCCTATCAACTTTTGCCGGTCAGCCAACGCAGAACATTGGGAAGAGTTTCCTAAAGAGCTATGCTGCCGTTTGCCTGGAAGGGGCAATCATCGTTCTTGCCTGTATCATCTTTAGTTTGTTCGCATCAAGTCCGCCGGTCGTGGATCCGAATGCAGCACCGGCAGCGATGGTTTGGAAGTATATCGGGGAACTGGTATTCAACATGTTGGTGCTTGTCGGCACCGTTAAAATGAGTGACCGAGTCGTCCGCGAGATGATGGGTCTGTAAGAAAGGAGAAAACAAATATGGAAAACATCAGAGAATTCATGGATGAACTGTCCAACGAGATCATGCATATGCTCCCGGGTGATCTTGCGAAGGATCTTTCGATTACCCCTCATACTGTCACAAAGATGAATGACCAGGTGCTTTACGGTCTCACGTTCAAGCGACAGGAGGAAAATGCAGCGCCAACGATCTATGTGAATGAGGAATTCAAGAATCACCAGGAAGGCAAGCCGCTCGGCATGATCTCCGGACAGATGATTCAGCTTTATCTGGACTCGCTTATGACGCACCCTGAGATGATACCCCAGGATCTTAGTTTCGAAAACCTGCAGGGGAATCTCACATTCCGGGTAGTTGAGGTTAAGAGGAATCACAGATATCTTTCTGAGATTCCGTATATGTCCCTTGGAAATGGTCTTGCTGCCGTTTGCGACATAAAGGTTCAGGAAAGCGAAGACGGTTACTGGAGAACGACAGTAACAAGAGCATTTATTCGCAAATGAAATTATTGAGATCGAAGTTAGTGAAGCGTGGGGAAGCGTCATCCTTGAGATGGACCGCCTTGAATACAACAATGACAAACGAGAGACCCGAAGACATCTTTCTCTGGATACGGGATATGACCTAGGCGACTGGCTTATGTCAGATGAGTATGATCCCGGCAGAACTATTGACGAGGAAACTGAACAAGAAATCGTAAAGAACATCCTCTCTCATTTGACGAGTACTCAGGCGGAAGTCGTACGGGCCGTATGCTTTGAAGGGATGAGTATCACTGAATTCGCCAAAAGTAAAGGGATCTCCCAGCCTGCTGCTTCGCAGAGGTTGATAACCGCTAAAAATAGATTGAAGAAATTATTATAAAAACCTTATGTTTTGCCCTCTCTCCTGTCCGTTAGGTGAGAGGGCTCTTTGATCCTCTCGCGAACCTACACAAGAGGATATTCATTCATCAGGTACTTTCTTTTCGGCGTCGCGAAAGCGTGAGCACCGTCAGCGGATGCGCGAAGATCCTATCGGCGAGCGAGAAACATGCCGGCTGTAAAGGCAGGTGGCCCCTGCCGTTGTGCAATGAAAACCGGAAAGGACAATGATACTCCCGTCCAGTCACAGCCCTGCGAAAGCAGGATCACGCAATGAGGGCGGCTCCGGGCGAACCTCGGAGGGGTCAGATTCCCGTGGTGCAGGATGCCAACTGCCGCCTGAATGTTTCCCGCCGATCCGGGGTGTTGAGGACAAATGGAGATCGATGTAAAAGAAATCAACCAGAGCTTGTGCTGTCTACAGCAACTGCCGTAGGCGCTGGGCTCTGGTTTTACATTGAACCCACCCTTATTTAGGGATGGGCGAGCGGAAAGGGAGAATGATATGCCAAAAGAGATCAGATACAGATTTGATGAGAGCGATGATATTGCTGAAATGATTGATGCGGTACTGACAGCGTCGGGGATCAGGATTCGTTATAAAAAGGAAGGCCCGGATAATTGGATCAGTATGATTGGTGATTCAAGAATGGAAGATGGCATTCGCCAGCTTCCGGAAATCGAGCAGGCAATCATAGAGAAGTTCTTTCTCCAGATGAAGACACCGGTTGATATCGCAAGAGACTTGAACCTTCCGATTGATATGCTCATTGGGCATCTAATCGCAATCAGAGCCAGGTTGGAATGCCATGTATAAAGCAGCAAGACCCAAGATGGTCCGCCAAGGACAGATTTACGATGTGGATCTACCAAAAGGAGTTGGTAGTGTGCAACATGGCACGAGACCTGTTGTCGTGACCTCAGCGAATCGGAATAACCGTACATCTACGACCGTGATCGTTGCTGTAATAACAAGTCAGATTAAGATGCTGCGAATGGCAGAACATGTTAGGCTCCCGCATCTGCCGGGTTTGCCCAAAGAGTCCATGGTCTGTTGTGAGCAGCGTTTTACTGTGGACAAAAGCCAGCTCAAGTATTATCGCGGGAAGCTGCCGTGGGAAACGTGGAGAGATGTTCGGCGGGCGCTGTGGAAAAGCGAACGTTCGTATAAAAGAGACTACGAATCAGAATCATAGTTAGAACGTGTGTCCTGAACTACATGCAGGCACATGGAAGTTTAGGATACAAAGGAAGTGATCATATGGAATTGTCAAATGTGGGAGATCATACTCTCGCAGTTTTGCAGTACCTGATCGACAGTGGTAAGTTGGATTTGGGCAATGCGGAAGAAGAAATGAAAAAAGCTCAGCTGGAACAAATCCTTCTTATGCATCCTTTCAAAATCTACCAAGGTTCAGACGGAAACTGGTACACCTACATCCGTGATGAAAAGCGACCGGAAAAGCGAAAGAGGATCGTCAAAACGACCCTCAAAAAAGTCCATGAAGCACTGTATGAACACTATACAGGTAACGACGAGGCAGCGAAGCTTCGCAGTTATACAGTCGAGTCCTTATATCCAAGGTGGCTGGAATATAAATCGCTTCATACAACCGCTTCCTCGTATATCACAAGACTGAAATCGGATTGGAGAAGATACTACGAAGGAACCGCTATAGTGAAGGTTCCAATCGTGGATTTGAAGAAACTACAGCTTGATGAGTGGATCCATGCTCTCATTCGAGAAAAGGATGTCACCCAAAAGCAGTTTTCGAATTTCACCACGATTATGAATCAAGTCCTTGATTATGCAGTCGACCTTGAGATCATCGACGATAATCCTTTCCGTAAGGTGAGAGTCGATGGACGACATCTCTTTCGACAAGAAAGGAAAAAAGACAGTTCGACACAAGTCTTTTCACGTGATGAGGAACAGGAACTAAAAGAGCTGGCGTGGGTCGATTATCAAAAGCGTACAAAGAAGTACGTGTTGTCGCCGCTTGCTGTTCTGTTCCAATTTGAGACCGGCATCCGTATCGGTGAACTGTGTGTGCTTCGCTTCGAAGATGTGCATGGGGACTACATACGTGTTCAGCGGATGTTTCGGAGAGATAACCGAGAAGTCGTACAGCACACGAAGGGATCTTACGGTGATAGGGATGTCATCCTGACCCAGGAAGCAAAGCATATCATCGATACATGCAGAACCTATCGGCTGGAACATGGACTGCCTGACGAGGGGTACATCTTCTCGGTCGATAAAGAACCGTGCTCATATTACGCAATCTCTGATCTGTATCGGAAGTATTGCCGTAAGATGGGCATCCCAATGAAGAGTTCACACAAAGCCAGGAAGACCGTTATCTCGGCTCTTATCGACGGCAATGTGAACATCAACTCGGTCAGGGAAATGGCTGGACATAGGGACGAGCGGACTACCTACGCGAACTACGTCTATGACAGAAATACTGCTGAAGAGAAGGTCCGTATGGTCGAGGAAGCGCTGAAAAAGTAGGCTGCGATTTAAGCACTTTTGAATGCCTTTGCAAAACCTACCCAAACCTACCCAAACCTACCCAGACTTATTCGTTACTACAAGGCCGGCTAATCTTTCGGCCCTCAAAAAACAAGAATTGCGAGACCCGTTGGTATTGCTGGAGTTCCAGAGATAAAGCAAAATCCCGGGAGTAAACTCCCGGGATTGCGGACTTGGTACACCATCAGGGGCTCGAACCCTGGACACCCTGATTAAGAGTCAGGTGCTCTGCCAGCTGAGCTAATGGTGCACATCCGGCGCTGTTGCGCAAAAAGGATATTATCATTTTCGCATGACGGTGTCAACAAGAGATTTTGAAAAAGTGGAGTTTTTTCGATTCCTTAAATATGTAGTTTTCAGATGGTTTCGTTGCGTGCCTTGTATTTATTGTGTATAATAAAACGGTATATGAGCATGGAGAAGTATGCCTGTTTATATACACGGCAAAGCGATTCTGAAAGAACGGAGAAAGGACCGGCAGCAACGTGACGCTCGATACGATCAGACAGGTCACAGAAGAGTGCATTGATTACATTGAACAGAATGCGGTATGGCTGGGCGTCGTGTGCCTGGCGGTACTGATCCTACTGCTTTTGTTCGGCGGGATCGCCTCTGCGCGCAGGAGCCGCAGACAGACGAAAGCGCTGCGGCGGATCGACCGCAAGATGGAACAGCTGCTCGCGGCCAAAGAAGCGGATGCCGCCGCCCGGGAGGCGCTGGCGGAAGACGTGAGCGCGATCAGAGAGAGCGTGGCGGGACCTGAAACGATCCCGACCTATGCGCAGACCGTGGAGGCTTTTTTCGCGGATACACAGGTCGAGGAGTGCGGTGCAGAGGACATCTGCGAAGCGGACGAGGCTGAGCCGGCTGCCGGTACGGAAGAAGTAGCTGCTGCTGCGGCGGAAGAGACACCGGAAGCGCCTGAAGAGTCCGCTCCGGAAGAGGCGGAAGCGCCTGCCGGGGAAGCTGCGGAAGAGCCCGCGCAGGAAGAAACGGAAACACCCGCTGAAGAGGCTCCTTTAGAACCGGCATTCCCGGATCTGAAAGAGGCACTGCTCGGCGGCGCAACAGCGCGTGGAAAAAGCGGCCGCCTGTACACACGTGAAGAACTGGAAACCCAGATCAGAAAATAAATGGAGGAAGCAAGCATGTATTGCAGAGAATGTGGAAAGCCGTTATTGGAAAGCGACAAATTCTGCAGTAATTGCGGGACACCCGTAAAGAAGATCGCACCGGCGGAAGAGCCGATGTTCAAGACAGAAGAAGGAGACAGACCGTCCCGGAGAAAGACAGCGCCGCTGCCTTCCTTCACGGCATCCGCGCCGGCGGAAGAGCCGAGAGGGGAACGCATGATCTTTGAGGCGATCGGGGACAGTATCAAATGGGATACGGAGATCTTCCCGGACAAGACGCCCAAGAAGACGAAGGATGTGGATTTCCACTGGGATCTCAGTGAGGATGAATTCCGCAGAAGACCGGCGAATAAGCCGTCCAGGTCTGTTGAGACCCCTGCGGCGCAGCCTCGTAGCACCGGTCTCAAACCGTCCGACACCAACTCCTGGGAGGAACTGTTCGATGGTTCCAAGGAAGACGACCGCAGCACCCGCAAGGCGCCCGGCGTCGGACGCAGCAGTGTTGAGGCTTACTGGGAGAGCATGTTCCGCAGAGACGGTGCCGTGCATAGAGAGGCACCTGAGATGCCGGAAACACCGTCCCGCCGCGTGTCGATCTCCCGGGATGATTTCAGCCGCGGGATCAACGACGAGGGTTCGGAGCGCCTCGACCGGAACAAGCTGGAAGACACCGTGACACTTTCGCGCAGCGAAGTGGAAGGCGCGATCCGCGAGGAAAAGAAAGAAGAAAAGAAAGAGACCCGCGAGAGCAGAGAAGTCGCGGAACTCGCCAGCCTGGCGGCAGCCGGGATCGGAGCGGGGCCGACGTTCGTGCCTAAGGACGCTGAAGTCACTGTTCCCGATATCGAAGAAAAACCGGCGGAAGTCCCTGCTGAAGAAGAACGGGAGATCACCGGCGAGGAACTGGAAGAGGAACTCTTCCGCGATATGGAGAAGCCGATGACCGAAGCGCAGAAGATGCGCGCGCGGCAGACGGAGAAGATCGACAAGTTCTACACGTTCAACAAAAAGAACGAAGAGTTCCAGAAACTGCTTGATCAGGAATACGAGCGGTTCAAGAAGAGCCAGGAAGAGGAGGATGACCTGGCGGCGGACCTGTACAAACTGGGCGATGAGAACTTCTTTGAAGATCACAGCCACAAGAGTGCCAGCCCGGCGGAGGAGATGGCACGCGCCAGACAGACGCTGTTCCACACGGACGAATTCGCGGACCTGAAGGCCAAGATGATCGAACCGCTGGACGGCCCCGCTGTCACAGAGGAAGATGAAACAGCCGCCGCGGCTGATACAGTCCTGCAGGCGGGAGCGGCGGCGGAGATCGCTGCTGCGGGGAGCCGCAGAGACAAAAAACAGAAAAAATCCTTCCTGAGCAGACTGTTCGGCAGAGATGAGGAAGCCGAAGAAGAACTGTTTGAGGAAGTGCTGCCGGAAGAAGAGCCTGCAGAGGAAACTGCTCCGGCAGAGGAAATGACGGAAGTGCCGGAAGAGCCTGCCGCGGAAGAGCCTGCAGCAGCAGAAGAGATGCCGGCAGAGCCTGCGGCAGAGGAACCTGCTGCGGATACGGAAGAACCCGCCGCAGAAGAGACACCGGCGGAGCCCGTCGAAGAACTTGCTGCGGCTGAAGAAACCCCTGCCGCGCCTGAGCAGGAAGAACCTGCGGCAGAGGAGCCAGCTGCGGAAGAAGCGTCCGCCCCGGAAGAGATCCCGGCGGAAGAGACACCGGCTGAAGGGGAAGCACCAGAAGAAGAGGAGCCCGAAGAAACGGCGCCTGAAGAAGAGGAACCCGAAACAGAGGCGGTGCCTGCTAAGACAGCGGAGGAAGAAGAACCCGAGACGGCCAGCATCGTCTTTGAACCGGAACCTGATGAGGAGCCGGCTGCTGAAGAAACACCGCAGGAAGAACAACCGGCAGAAGAACCTGCCCCTGTTGAAGAGGTTCCTGCTGAGGAGGCCCCCGAAGAGGAACCTGCTGCGGAAGAACTGCCCGGAACGGAAGAACCGAAAGACGGAGCGGAAGAGGAAGAAGACCTGACAAAGACAGCCAGCATCGTGTTCGAACCGGAAGAAGATGAGCCTGTCGTTACGACGCCGGAGAGCCCTGCTGAGGAAGAGAAGACCGCGGAGGAAGAAAAAACCGCCCGCACGACAGAGCCCACCCGCGTTTACGAGAAAGGGGATATCCCGTCCCCGACGACGGAGGAAGAGAGAGCATCGCAGTTTGAAGAGAGCCGTGCCGAGGCGTGGGATGCGTTCTTCAGCGATGACGAGGATGTCAACGCCGGCAATACGTTCGACGCGGAGAACGAAGAAGCCGGAGAACGCGAACACCGCGGTGCCAGCGTCGCAGCTTCGATCCTGGTGGTCATTCTGGTCATCCTGCTCGCGCTCATCGTGATCCGTCTGGCGATGCCCGACAGCATCGTTTCGATCAAACTCGATCAGATCACAGAGAAGATCCTGCACCTGTTCAACAGCGGTCTGGCGGGATCCCTGCTGCATCACATCTTGTAAAGGAGTCAATTATGGAAAACAACCGTACGTACCAGGAAGCAAACGGCCCTGATACCGGAGAACGCGAACCGAAAGCGAGGGGCGGCAACAGAAAAAGTATGATCATCATACTGGCTGTCCTTCTGATCGGGTCCCTGTTCCTCGGTCTGATCGGATT